>JAAZJT010000114.1 GCA_012800215.1 Bacillota bacterium
AATTATAACAAAAGTTTTTTGCCTTGTCTACAATTTATCAAGTATAAAAAACATTGGCTTTTTAGGAATTAATATACACACTAGAACTAGCCACAAAAAAGTACCGAATTTATTAAAATATTTTAGTCAGCGGTGGCGGCCTGCAAAGAAAAAGCCATACCTCGATGCATCCAAGGCATGGCTAAAAAGTTTAAAAATTCTTTCTGACCCACGCAGAGTTAGAAAGTTTACATTATCAATTCTGCATTTTAAATTCTGAATAAATATGTTCGTATTCTTCTAAAACTTCTGCTACGTTAATATAAAAGCTAGTATTTTCGATTACCTCATCTGGGTAATTCAGCAGCGGATTGTTTTTAAATTCCTCCGGCAAATATTCTTCAGCTGCTTTATTTGCATTAGTAAATTTCGTTATATCGGAGATTTTAGCACTGATTTCCGGCTTTAATAAAAAGTTCAAGAATTCATAGGCATTATCTCTGTTAGGTGCTTCTTTAGACATTACAAAGCAATCTATATAGATAGGCATTCCTTCTTCTGGAAACACCGGTTCAAGTTTTGGGTCGGCCGCCTGGCCTTTAACAGCCTGGTTTGAATACATAAACCCTACGACAGCTTCTCCATTTATTAGAGAGTCTTCCGGAGTATTGGTTTCAAATCTTACTATATTATCTTTCAGCTCAAACAGTTTTTCTTTAGCTTCTGCTACTTTTGCCGGATCTGTCTCATTATACTCATATCCTAAAGACTTTAAAACAAGTCCAATAACCTCAACGGACCAATCAATTAAAACTACTTTATTCTTTAATTCTTCTTGCCACAAGTCCTTATAACCTTTAATGGGGTCAGCCCCTAATTCCGCTACAGCCTCTGGATTGACAAGTAAAAATGATGTTGATACTGCATAAGGTATTGAATACTCATCATCTTCGTCATAATAATTGCCTTGATATACAGGATTTATGTTTGCGAAATTCGGTAGTTTTTCTTTATCTAATTTTTCCAGATACCCATTTCGTCTCAATATGTCTACCATATAATCTGTTACTACTGCTAAATCATATTGATCGGGATTGGCTTCCAATAAAGACTGCATATCCTCATTAGAGGTCACTTCCTTGTAATTGACTTTTATGCCGGTCTCCTCTTCAAACTGATTGATAACTTCGCGAGGAATAAAGTCTCCCCCCCAGGTCATAAGGTTAATTTGCTTACTAGCACTACTCTTGCCACAGCCGGCTAAAATGAACATAAAGAAGACTGCGGATAACGTTAACGCTAAAAATTTTTTGATTCTTGTGTTTATCACTCAAAACTCCTCCTTTTGCTTTCTTGTTTTACTAATCAGCTGGCTTAAGCCAACTATAAAAAAGGTACCCACTAGGATTAAAGTACACAGAGCATTAATTTTTGGTGTAACACCTACACGCATCATAGAGAAAATATGAACCGGCAAAGTTGTAGATGTGGGACCGGCCATATAGGTTGAGATTACTACATCATCTAAAGAGATTGCTATTGCCAATAAAGATGCTGTTAATATTGAAGGCATTACCAATGGCAGTATGATTGTTTTAATAATTTGCCCTGTACCTGCACCCAAATCCTTAGCAGCCTCTATAATAGATATGTCTATTTCTTTAAGCCTTAACTGAACCATAATATAAACATAGGGCACACAAAAAAGTGAATGTGAGAGTACTAATGTTAGATATCCGAAAGGCAACTTTAATGCGGAAAAAAACAAAAGCAGTGAAACTCCAAGCGCTACCTCTGGGATAAGTAAAGGTAAAATCATTACTGTATTTATTTTCTTTTCCATCCCCTTAGTAACATGCAAAGCAACAATGGCAGCAGCTGTCCCGAGAATTGCAGACAAAATGGAAGTTAAGAAAGCCACTACTATGCTTATTTTAAATACCTCAGCAATAACCCTATCATTAAACAGTTCTTTATACCAGTCCAAAGTAAAACCTGTCCACTGAGCTGTAGAGGGGCTTTGATTAAAGGAATACAAAATAACACTAAGCACAGGAATGTAAAGTATGACAAAAAATAAGGAGAGATAGAATGTACGAAGCCTTTTGGGCTTTGTATTCACAGAAATAATCCCTCCTTTTTGTCCTTCGTAATACGATTATAAATATATAATACAATCAAAACTAAAACAATCATTCCCACAGAGAAAGCAGCAGCAAGAGGTTTATTTCTGCCTTTTGTAACCTGCGCATTTATTAAATTTCCTAGAAATACATTCTTTCCTCCACCTAAAAGATCAGAGATAAAAAACAGACCTAAAGACGGGATGAAAACTAAAATAAACCCGCCTGCAATACCCGGCATAGTAAGAGGAAGTGTTATATTAAAAAATGTTTTCCATTTACTTGCACCTAAATCATAAGATGCTTCCAGCAAAGACCGATCAAGTTTATCAACAGAATTAAACAGAGCAATAATCATAAAAGGAATCAACATATAGGCCGTACCAACAAGGGTAGTACCAAAATTATACATCATAATTAATGGTTCTTTAATAATATTAAACTTCAGGAGTAAATTATTTATCAGCCCCTTATTCCCTAATAGTATAATCCAGCCATAAATTCTCAATAAACTTGATATCCAAAAAGGAAGAATAATTAGTCCCATTGCCAAAGAGCGCCTTTTGGGTTCCAAATTGGCTGTAAAATAGGCAACGGGGTAACCAATAAATAGTGTAATTAATCCAGTTAGAGCTGCCAACAAAAAAGAATTATAAAATACTTTCAAATAAACAGGATCAAATATCCTTTTATAATTTTCCAAAGTAAACTCGAACACTACATTACCCAAATTATCTCTTGATAAAAAACTTAATACTACAACATATATAAGGGGAATCCCAACCAAAAGACCTGTCCAAACAAAAATAGGTACAGCAGGAGCATTTTGTTTAATTTTTTTTAGATTAAACATTGCTACCCTCCACATAATCCTCCAGAGGAAGCAGGACTGCTCCGGATTCTTCCCAGGATATATATACCTTATCTCCTATATTGTAATCACTGTTATTGTTCTGGTACTCTATAACAGTCACTATCTCACCATCTACATTGACTTCAGACCTAATTTGCGAACCTGCATAGTGGACGGACATAACCTCGCCCGAGAAAGAATTAGGAATCTCAGTACAAGATATTTTCATTTTATCCATATGAATAGCCAAAATAGCCGTCTCACCAGGATTACAACCGCCTCCAGCATAATCAGAACATTTAATGTCTATTATACTGCTTCCAAGCTTTATTCTAAAATAATTATTATTTTTCTCTAAAACCTTAACCTTTTTTATATTCCTGTCTCCTATAAAATCTGCCACAAAAAGGTTTTTAGGATTATTATATATCTCCCTGGGATTACCCAACTGTTGAATTTCCCCTTTATTTATTACTACTATCCGATCAGACATATTAAGCGCTTCTTCTTGGTCATGAGTAACATAGACAAAGGTAGTTTTCGCTTTTTTTTGCAAATGAGCAAGCTCCGTTTGCATATATTTTCTAAGCTTTAAGTCTAAAGCTCCTAAAGGCTCGTCTAAAAGTAAAATATCCGGTTCATTAATCAAAGCCCTGGCTATGGCAATCCTCTGCCTTTGCCCGCCTGACAACTGGTGGGGCATTCTCTTTTCGTAACCTGACATCTGTACCAATTCTAAAAAGTCAGCAACCCTTGTTTTCAGTTCCTTCTCGCTCATGGATTTTTTGACTCTAGGCCCATAAGCAACATTATCATAAACATTTAAATGAGGAAATAGAGCATAATTTTGGAAAACTGTGTTTATATTCCTCTTATTTGGCGCCAAATCCTTAATGGAAGCACCATTTAACAAAATGTCCCCAGAATCTATAGCCTCAAGTCCGGCAATGCATCTTAATAGAGTTGTTTTTCCACAACCTGAGGGACCTAAAAGAGTCAAAAATTCACCATAATTTATATCAAAAGTTATATCCTTTAGAATATGAGAACTACCATAATATTTGTTTAACTTTTTTAACTGAAGCAGCGGTTCTTGCATTTAAAACTTCCTTTCACTAAAAACAACCATAAATAGCTATAAACCCAATTATCAAATATTTTACCCCAACTCCCATTTGGCAAAAAGACTGTAAGCATTGTAGGGTAATACAATTTTGGTAAAAATGAGAGAAAACCCCTCTCTTTTTGGCATAATGGGATAGTCCAAAATGCACTAATAGCAAAGGGGACAAAGTACTTTTATGTCATTGTCATTATATCAGATAATTCAAATTTATAACATGTTGTTTCCCAAAATTAATATCATATTAAGCCCCACTAAACTTCCAATGCCACTTGTTATGTCAAGACCAGGCAAAGGTCCAAATCGCCGATTGAAAAATTTCCTTCTCTATATTTTTTTAAAAAAAGTAAGTCTAATTCATCACCATTGACAAACTCATCTTTTATAGATTCTTCATAATTCTCCTCATTGCCGTATTTTTCCATCATCTTATCCCAATATCTTTTAACAAGGTCTTGAGACTCTTCATCGACAGCATCATACCCCTCCCTTTGGTCAGGGGGAGAAATAACGACGGCTGCATTTAAGTCGCCTGCTTCTTCAAAATGCTTTAAATATCTGATAGCTTCTACCTTGCTGTTAGTAGCCAGCATTGCTTTAAACTGGGAACCCTGCGTCTTATAGTTGGGTGACAAAATGTCTGTTAATATCATAGGCGATAAAGGCAATCCTTTGGTCTGAAGATGCTAATCTTTCAAACTGGCTCCATTTTCGCATTACCTCTTCTTTTTGCTTGTTATTTAAATCCTTGGTGATCATTTCAAGCCTTTTGTCTATAGCTTTTCTATTGACTGTTTGCTCGACCATTTTGCCTTCGTACAAAAGCGGGACGATAGTTTTATCCCTAACCCCGTCTGCTATAGTATAGGTATGAATAAGTTCACCAAATTTAATCATGGTGTTCTTTTCCTTTTTCATCAGAGGAGTGCCGGTAAATATGCGGGGACCATCATGCCTTCCCTCCGCGCCACTATACCCAGGAGGGATCACCCCCGCGTATGCGGGGACCATCCGCAGGGTCCCTGACTGGCGTGACTATCACGGGGGATCACCCCCGCGTATGCGGGGACCATAAATTAGCTTCTTCTCGCAATTTTTTAAGGTTGGGATCACCCCCGCGTATGCGGGGACCATCTTGAGCTCGGCAAATTTCTTTGTGTCGAGCAGGGATCGCCCCCGCGTA
>JAAZJT010000115.1 GCA_012800215.1 Bacillota bacterium
AGGAAAAAGGCATCAAGGTAATTCGTTCCAAAGAACCGCATACACCACATGATGCAGGTGCTTATCAGCGATCACGCCGTACAGTGGAAGAGGCTTTAAAAGAGCAGCCTGATGTTCTGATAGATGTGCATCGCGATGCAGTTCCGGAAGAAGAGTATCTTGAAGAGGTGGAAGGAGAAGAACGTGTACAAGTACAGTTGGTTGTGGGCAGACAGAATCAGAACCGTGCCAATAACCAACAGTTTGCTGAAGGTTTGAAAAAAAAGGCTGATGAAAAATACCCGGGCTTAGTGAAAGGAATCTTTATGGCTCGTGGCAACTATAACCAGGATATGTCACCAAGAGCTATTTTGATAGAAGTGGGTTCTCATACAAATGATAAGGCCCAGGCAGAGGAAACAGTGGCTTTATTTTCCGAAGTGCTAAATGATTATGTTTATGGTACGGCTGAGGGAGAACAGGCAGCCAGCCCCGCTCCCACTACTTCAAAAGGGGCAGGCGGTACAGCCCTGCGCTCTGTATTATGGCTGGTAATAGGTGTAGTTGTTGCAGTTGCTATCTATTTATTAATCAGTACGGGCGGTTTTACGCAGATGAAACAGAAGTTACAGGATTTTAAAAATAAAGAGATGTCTAATTTCCTTGGAGGGGCGCAGCAGGAGGATTCTGACCGTCAGGATGATGATAAAGAAGACGGGGGTCAGAAAGGAAGGAGCTAAAAGCATGCAAAAAGATATTCTGACGATTATCTGTGGTGTGGTCATGGGAACATTATCACGCTACTGGATGATGCGCCGCGATTTTCGTCAGTATCCTTCATACCCCCATGCCACTGTAACCCATTTAGCCTTGGGTTTTGTGGCAGCTACTTTGGGAGCGGTGGCTATTCCGGCTATCGCTGCCAAAGAATATACAGCAGTAACTTTTTTAACATTAGCGGCTACTCAGTTCCGTGATGTGCGGAATATGGAGCGGGAAATGCTAACGGCATTGGATCAATCAAAACTAGTTTCACGGGGGGCAGATTTTATTGAAGGAATAGCCCGTACTTTTGAAGCGCGAAACTACTTAGTTGTTTTTGTTTCTTTAACAACATCTCTTTTTACATTTATTTTTTCTCCACTTCTCGGAATTTTGGCTGGAGTTTTTGCTTTACTGCTTGTGCGCCGCTTTATGCGTGGCTACCTTATACGTGATGTGGCCAAAGTCAGGGCTGCCAAAGTGCATTTTAAAGGTCCTAATTTGTTTGTCGAAGATATTCATATCATGAACTTGGGCCTGCCGGAAATAAAAAAAATATATGAGGAACGTGGCCGAGGTGTGATACTGGAACCTCTAGATGATAACGGACGTGAAATACTGGCTAATGTTGGGCAGAGACAGGCCATTGCACATGATGCTGCTATGCTTTTAGGTATACATCGCGATGTGGATACAGCAGAATTTACACCGCTTGTGCGCCGGAAGGCGGATACAGGCAGAGTAGGAATGGTTATAGTTCCCATTGAGCCTGATATAGAATGTTTAGTGGCGGCTGTGAACAATGTGCCCGTATTGGAAAGTGCTTTTGTTAGCCCGCTGCAATCAAGAATCGGTCGCATTGCTGCTGATTAGGGGGGCAATAGATGGAGATAACTATAGCCAAAATTATTTTAGCGGCTGTTACAACAAGAAAGGGTCAGGACCGTGTCTCAGGAATACCGGTTTTTTATGCTGAAACAGATGAAGAGATGATAAAAATGGCAACCATTCTTTCCCGTATTTTAGAAGCTGTTGCCCACGACATGGAAAACGGTGTCTATATTATTGTTAAACATTAGTGGCATTCTGGGAGGTATTGATGGCAGGTAAACGTGTGATCTACCATTGTTATGGCGGGGCGCATTCCTCTGTGGTGGCAGCTGCAATACATTTAGGGAAGTTAAATCCGGAAAAAATCCCCACTACTACAGAACTATTACAACTGGCGCTTTTTGATAGGCAAACAGATGAAGGGCACGGTCAATTACATTTTTTTGGCTTTGATGAATGGCAAAATCAAGTATATTCCGTAGGCTGCCGCAATGTAGGAGAAACGGTGGAAAAAATTTTGCTAGGGGTGGCTAAAATCTTAGGTGTTGACCATGAACTTTTTTTTATTGATACATTGCATTGTGTTTCACTGAAGATGCGAATTGGCGGTTATCTTTCTCGCCGTTTAGGTTTAATTCCACTGGGGCGTCCTCTTGTTGTCGCGGGGACCAAGGAAGCATATGCTAATTTAGCTGCATTGGTGCACCAGGTTAAAACAGAGGTCAGCAGATGAATTATATTTATCTCGGACTTGCTGATTTGTATCTGCCCGCGGCAGCTGCTGCTGTTCATCTGCAAAAAGTTAGTGGAAATGATCTTCCTACGTGCCAAGAATTGTTATCGTGTCCTTATTTTCGGGCTGCGAACAAGGAGGATGATGGCCGGCTCTATTTGGTTGGGCGGACAGAAAATGGTGACAATATCTATGTAACAGCGGTGAGAGAGCATCTGGAAATTTTTCTGCGTGCTGTAGGGAGCCTGCTG
>JAAZJT010000116.1 GCA_012800215.1 Bacillota bacterium
AAAGCAGCAAAAATTAACAGCAGCTGTTTAAAAACAGTGTTAAGTTGTAGACCTAAAAATCCAGCCTCCATGGCTCTGATGGTTTCATAAGTACCACCTAATCCTGTCATAAAAGCCCAGATTTTTAATTTTTCTGCCAGTTCAACCATACTGGGACCAGGAGACTGCCCAACCAGGACATACCCTAATGAACCAATTAATGAGCCGCCAAGAATCACGCCCAAAGCAATAAAGGCATTATATGCCATTGTTTCCAGTAATTTTGTCATTGTGAACCTCCTTTTATATTTGTATGGAGGAAAAGGCAGGTTTAGACATTTAATAAACAAGGAAATTAACGCCTTAAAAAGAATTTATTTAGTAGGTAACGGTGAGGTGAGAAAATGACGAAACATTCTTTTGTGCACCTACATACACATACAGAATACTCATTATTGGATGGTGCCTGCAAAATTACTGACGTTGTAAAGAGGGCAGCAGAACTTGAGATGCCCGCATTAGCTATTACTGATCATGGTGTTATGTATGGAGTAATTGATTTTTATAAAGCCGCACATAAAGCGGGAATTAAACCTATTATTGGCTGTGAAGTTTATGTTGCTCCCCGCTCACGTTTTAATCGTGATGCGCGGCGTGATCACAGACAATACCATTTAGTGCTTTTGGCGCGTAATAATGAAGGTTACCAAAACCTGATGCAGTTGGTAACCAGAGGTTTTAGTGAAGGTTTTTATTATAAACCGCGTGTCGATCATGAACTTCTAACCCGCTATAAT
Source organism: Bacillota bacterium (assembly GCA_012800215.1). Lineage (GTDB taxonomy): Bacteria > Bacillota > Dethiobacteria > Dethiobacterales > Dethiobacteraceae > JAAZIQ01. The sequence continues at coordinate 777 of JAAZJT010000116.1, forward strand.
CGCGGTTTAATTGCCCTTTCAGCTTGTTTAGCAGGAGAGATCCCCACAGCCCTCTTAGAGCAGCGGGAAGAAGATGCCTTGCAGCTGGTAAAGTTTTATCAGGAAACCTTTGGGCGGGAAAATTTTTTCTTGGAACTACAGGACCATGGTTTGGCAGAACAAAAATCTTTAAATCCGCAACTCATAGAATTGGCACGTTCTACCAATACTCCTTTAGTAGTTACTAACGATTTACATTACATCAAAAAAGAAGATGCCTACCCACATGATGTTTTACTTTGCATTCAGACTGGGAAAACCCTGGATGATGAAAACCGCCTGCGATTTTCTACTCAGGAGTTTTATTTAAAATCACCGGCAGAAATGGCTACTTTGTTTCCTGATCTGCCGGAAACGGTGACAAACACTTTAGAAATTGCCGAGCGCTGCGATGTAACTTTTGAGTTTGGCAAAACCCATTTACCGGTCTATGAAATACCAACAGGATATGACGATAATGACTATTTGCGCCAGCTTTGTATTGCCGGTGCCAAGGAACGTTATGGAGACCCAATGCCTGCACAGGTGGAGGAAAGATTAAATTATGAGTTAAGCGTTATTAAACAAATGGGTTATGCTTCTTATTTTTTAATCGTCTGGGATTTTGTTGATTATGCTCATAAAAATAATATCCAGGTGGGACCTGGCCGTGGTTCTGCTGCCGGCAGCCTGGTGGCATACAGCCTTGGTATTACTAATATTGATCCTCTGAAATATAATCTACTTTTTGAACGTTTCCTTAACCCGGAACGGATAACGATGCCTGATATTGATATAGATTTCTGCTACGAAAAGCGTGAGCATGTGATTGAGTATGTCACAGAAAAATATGGTGCTGATGCTGTTTCTCAGATCATTACTTTTGGTACAATGGCAGCCCGGGCTGCTGTGCGCGATGTAGGCCGCGTACTTAATTTCCCTTACGCTGAAGTGGATAAAATAGCTAAATTAATTCCTGCTGAGTTAAATATAACAATCCAGGAAGCCCTGGAAAAATCGCCGGATTTAAAAGAGTTATATGAGCAAGACCAAAGAATTCGCCAACTACTGGACTTAAGCATGTCACTAGAAGGCCTTCCCCGCCATGCATCCATGCACGCTGCCGGAGTTGTTATTTCCGGAAAACCCTTAGTGGAATTTGTTCCACTGCAAAAATCAGGTGATGGCATGGTTGCCCAATTCCCCATGGGCACATTGGAAGAATTGGGATTACTGAAAATGGACTTTTTGGGCCTCCGTACGCTGACTATTATGGGAGAGGCCGTACGTTTAATTAAGCAGTCAACGGGAAAGGAAATTGACTTAACCACAATACCTTTAGATGATGAAAATACTTATGCTTTACTCTCACAAGGAGATACTTCTGCTGTTTTTCAGCTGGAATCAAGCGGCATGCGCAGTGTTTTGCGCGAACTTAAGCCTAATGTTTTTGAAGACATAATTGCCGTAGTGGCGCTGTACCGTCCGGGCCCCATGGAGCAAATACCGACATTTATTAAAAGTAAGCATGGTGAAATACCTATAAAATATCTTCATCCTGATTTGGAACCTATTCTGAAGGAAACATACGGTATTATGGTTTATCAGGAACAAATAATGCAAGTGGCTTCTGTCATGGCAGGTTTTTCTTTAGGTGAAGCTGATCTGCTGCGGCGTGCCATTGGTAAAAAGAAGCTGGAGGTACTAAACCAGCAGCGTGAAGTATTTGTTAAAGGTTGTATCAGTAAAGGTCACAGTAAAGCATTGGCCAACGAGTTATATGATCTAATCGTAAAATTTGCTTCTTATGGTTTTAATAAATCCCATGCGGCAGCTTATGCCTTGGTAGCATATCAAACTGCATATTTAAAGGCTAATTTCCCTACTCAATATATGGCTGCTCAATTAACGGGTGTGATGTCTAATACAGATAAAGTGGCCTTATATATCGCAGACTGCAAAAAAATGGGCATTACCGTTTTGCCGCCTGATATTAATGCCAGTGAGGCTAATTTTACAGTTACCGCAGAAAAGGTCATACGCTATGGTTTAGCAGCAGTAAAAAATGTTGGTACAGGTGCTATTGATTCAATTTTGGCCAGCAGGCAGGAAAAAGGGAATTTTACTTCATTACGGGATTTTTGTTCCCGGGTAGATTTACGCAGCTGCAATAAAAAAGTAATTGAAAACTTAATTAAATGCGGTGCTTTTGATTGCTTTGGTGCTAATCGCAACCAACTTTTTGCTGTCTTGGATGAAACGGTGACAGCGGCACAAACATTTCACCGTGAAAAGCAGAATGGGCAGATTAGTATGTTTGAGATTGTGGATGGAACCAATGAAGAGTCTGCATGGGTACAGCTGCATGATGATTTCCCCAGTTTGCCTGAACCTTCTGCGCAGGAACGTCTGACAATGGAAAAAGAGGCTTTGGGATTATATATTAGCGGCCATCCTTTGCAGGAATATGATGCTGTACTTGAGATATATCCCGGTCTGATGCCGGTTAATGAATTGTTGGAACTGCCTGAAGGGAGAATGGTGTCTGCGGCCGGAATGATCAGTAATTATAAACCTATTTTTACTAAAGCCGGAAAGCCTATGTCTTTCTTTACCCTAGAAGACTTAGTAGGCAGTTTAGAAGTGGTTGTTTTTACTTCTGTACATGAAAAGGTAAAAGACTTTTTGCAAAATGACAGAGTAGTTATTGTGCAAGGGAAAATAAGCCATAAAGAAGAAGAAGAGGCAAAAATATTAGCTGAGCAGATAACGCCCTTACCCCTCCAGGCTCAGCAGGTAATTATTAATTGTGCTTCTGGCAGTATTGGACAATTTTTAGCTCTAAAAGAACTTTTATACGGCTTACGTGGCATAATGCCTGTTTATCTATCTTTCCCTCAGCAGAAAAAAAAGGTGCTTTTAGCTCAGGATTATTGGCTGCAGGAGGATTCGCCGCAGCTCGAGGAGATTGAAAAACTTTTTGGTCAAGCTGCAGTTAGTGTCGAGAAAGTCGGATAAGCACTTTCATGCCAGGGCAGATTATGGATAGACGATTAATTTTTTGTTGAGAGGTTAAAAGATGCGTAGAATCGGCGTACTTACTTCCGGTGGTGATGCTCCCGGTATGAATGCTGCCATTAGAGCAGTAGTACGTAAAGCTATTTATCATGGCCTGGAGGTTTTTGGTTTCCGCCGCGGTTTTTATGGTTTGATGAATGGTGAGTATACATTAATGCGCCTCGGTTCTGTAGCTGATATTATTCATCGCGGTGGAACGGTGCTCTTGACTGCAAGGGCTCCGGAATTTGAAAAAGAAAGCGGCCAAAAAAAAGCTTTACACATAATTCGTGATTGTGGTATAGATGCTCTGCTAGTTATAGGTGGTGACGGATCCTTCCGAGGGGCAGCGGCACTGGAAAAGTTGGGCGTTGCCACCATTGGAGTGCCGGCCACTATTGATAATGATATTGCTTTTACTGATTATAGTATTGGTTTCGATACTGCTGTAAATAATGTAACCGATGCCATCAATAAAGTGCGTGATACAGCCACTTCACACGAAAGGGTATATGTAATAGAGGTAATGGGGCGTACTTCTGGTTATATTGCCTTGGCTGCCGGGTTAGCCGGTGGTGCGGAATCAATACTTGTTCCTGAAATTCCCTTTGCTTTATCCGAGGTGGTAGAACGTCTGCAGCGTGGAGTAAAGCGGGGCAAATTGCATAGTATCATTCTGGTGGCAGAAGGAGCAGCAAGCGCCTTCTCGGTTGCGCAAGCAATAAAAGAACAAACTAAAATGGATGTTAGAGTTACCATTTTGGGACATGTACAACGCGGCGGCACACCAACGGCATTTGACCGCATTTTAGCCAGCCGCTTGGGTGCCGAGGCTGTTGATTTATTGCAGTCAGGCTGCCACGGCCAGATGTTAGGCTTGCTTGATGGTAAAATTTGCACAACGCCTTTTGAAAAAGCTTTAGCAGAAGAAAAACATTTCCCTGCCGATATTTATCAGTTAGCGGCTATTTTAGCTATTTAGTTTACGTAAGGGGGATTGAAATGCGCAGGACAAAGATAGTCTGTACTTTAGGCCCAGCCACGACTGAGGTTAGTGTGCTTCAGGCATTAATTGAGGCAGGGATGAATGTGGCAAGGTTTAATTTTTCCCACGGTACCCATGCAGAACATGCTGCCATGATTACCGCCATACGACAGGCTGCAAGAGCTGCCGGCAAAAGTATAGCACTCCTCCTGGATACCAAAGGTCCTGAAATTCGTATTGGAAGTTTTGCTGGGGGGGAAGTTTTGCTGCAGGAGGGGGAAACTTTTACGCTGACAACAAATGATATTATGGGCGACCAGCAGCAGGTTTCAGTTAATTACCCTGGCATTACTGATGATATTAAACCAGGTATGCAGATTTTGTTGGATGATGGACTAATTGCCCTTGAAGCTCAGCATGTTACTGAGGATGCAATACAGTGCCGTATACTTTCAGGTGGTGTGCTTTGCAGCCATAAAGGTGTAAATTTACCAGATGCCCGTGTCCAGTTACCGGCCCTATCAGCAAAAGACAGGGAAGATATAGTTTTTGCCGTTAATTATGACTTTGATTTCATTGCGGCTTCCTTTATCCGTAAAGCTGATGACGTGCTGGCAATCAGAGCAGTGTTAGAAGAGTTCCATAGTGATATACAAATAATAGCAAAAATTGAGAATCGTGAAGGTGTCGACAATATTGACAAAATCCTTGCAGCTGCTGATGGGATTATGGTAGCGCGTGGTGATTTAGGTGTAGAGGTGCCTACAGAAGAGGTGCCTTTAATTCAAAAAATGATAATTCGTAAATGCAATACAGTAGGGAAACCGGTAATTACAGCTACACAGATGCTGGATTCCATGATCCGAAATCCTTTGCCCACACGTGCCGAAGCCAGTGATGTGGCCAATGCTATTTTTGATGGCACAGATGCTGTGATGTTATCAGGCGAAACAGCTATTGGGAAATATCCTGTGGAGTCAGTACGTACTATGGCCCGCATAGCTGAAAGAACTGAAAAAGCCTTAGAGTATGAGAAAATGATGGAAAAATTTGAACCGCCTCAAGAACGGAGTGTTACTGATGCCATTGCTTATGCTACCTGCCACGCAGCACAGGAGCTGGAGGTAGCGGCCATTATTACTTCAACTCAGTCAGGTTTTACAGCACGTAATGTTTCCAAATATAAACCTAAGGCGCAAATAATTGCTGTGACACCGAGTAAAAAGGTGGCTCGTCGCTTAAATTTAACCTGGGGCGTAGCTCCCTTGCTCAGTAAGCCTACTACTACAACCGATGAAATGTTCTCCAGTGCTATTGAGACAGCTTTAGATAATCAGTATATTAAAAATGGTGATCTAGTAATTATTACAGCCGGTGTTCCTGTAGGAGTAAGCGGAACCACTAACCTTTTACGTATTCATACTGTGGGTGAAGTAGTTTTGCAGGGTACAGGTTTAGGGAAACAACCAGTGACCGGTCAAGTTAAAATTGCCAAAACCGCTGCTGAAGCAGCTCAGCTGCAGGAAGGGCAGATCTTAGTTGCCCGTGCTACTGATAAAGATTACCTGCCGCATTTGGAAAAAGCGGCTGGCCTGCTGGTAGAAGAAGACGGCCTAACTTCCCATGCAGCCATTGTAGCTTTG
>JAAZJT010000117.1 GCA_012800215.1 Bacillota bacterium
AAAATTGCCCGATATTTTAACTTATCTATTGAAGATATTTTTATCTATGAGGAGGAACCAGAGCTGTGAGGAAAGGTATTGGAATCTATGCTTTGTTATCATCGACAGGTTTAATGCTGCTGCTGTTGGGATTGTTTTCAGATATAAAAACGCTATTACCCGGGTTAAGTATTGTCTTCGGCTCTGGAGCGGGGATGCTGGCTTCGACATTGTACAGCTTCCATTTAGTAATCGGTATAATCGGTGGTGCGGCTGCAGGTTTACTGATCGGTTTTATTGCGCCAATGCTTTTTAGCAAATGAATCGGCGCAGAGGGAAGAGACTGAGTTTGAAAAAGAAATGGCTAAAGCATCTAAAGATTTTTCTTTGCGTTTTTGTTATATGTACCATCGTATCGTATGGAGTGTGGCGGATGTGGTTTGATCCTTATCGTGGGACAATAAGCACCTTCAAGCAATCCGAAAAGCTTGATACTTTTCTTAGCGGGATGCAAGCTGCAGAGGATTTGGATTTTATCGTAAACCGTCTGCGGGAGCGTCACCCGGCTTGTATATCCAACTTGCCCCCGGCAGTTCAGAAAGTTTATGAGCAAGAGTATGCAGAGCTTTCCCAATCTACAGAGGTTACGGTCTTATCACTGTGGCAAAGTGCATCACGGGTTCTTGCACAACTTAAAGATGCCCATACCAGGGTACAGCCGTACTATGAGGATACAGGGATTTTACCTTTAATATTTTCATGGGAAGGGCAACGGTTGATTTGCTCAGGTGGCGAATATGACGGATATACTGTTAATATGATAGGCGGTGTTTCGGTCAGCCAGCTTTTTGAACGATTCCAGGGGATGTTTTCCTATGAGCTTGACGCCTGGGCACGTCATGTCTTTACCTCACGAATCAATCGCAGCGATTATCTGGCTCTTTTAGGTATTAATATTGGGCAGGGGGTCGAGATTTTTCTGGAGCGACAAAATGACGGAAGCACCGTCAAAAAAGCTTTTATGCTGCAGAAGGATGAGATAGCTATACCGGCAGTCAATGAGACCTTCTGCGACTATTCGGTAGATAAGGATTCTGGTGTTGGTATTTTCACGCTTCGTCAATGTATCTTTGATAAAACCTACAAGTCAGCGCTGGAAGATTTCTTTACATCTGTGCGAAATGAGGGAGTCCATAGTATTATCGTGGACTTGCGAGGCAATCCCGGTGGGAATTCACTGGTCGCAAACGAGTTTATTCGTTACCTTTCAGTGGAGAGCTATCAGGATGTAAACTCCATAGTGCGCTTTGGCACTATTAATTGGAAAAACCAGACTGGGCAACAGAAAAACCAACAAGCGGGATGTGTGTTTTCAGGAAATGTATATGTGCTGACCAGCACGGACAGTTTTAGTGCTGCTGTGGACTTTGCGACGCTGCTTTCAGATAACGGGCTGTGTGTGGTAGTTGGAGAGACTCCTGGCAATATGCCATCTTCCTATGGTGATATTTTGTATTTTCAGACGCCGAATGCATTGCTTGTCTTCACGGTTTCTTATAAATATTTTAT
>JAAZJT010000118.1 GCA_012800215.1 Bacillota bacterium
AGCACGTTTAACCGGTAATGAAAATTTAAGCGAAATTGCCCAAAAAATAGCACAAGCCTTTGCTGCTGAAATCAAAAATATGCCGCAGGCATATACACAAATGCTTTCTGCCTTAGACTTTATGTTTGGTCCCACAGTAGAAGTGGTGATTGCCGGTGAACTGCAGGATAGTGACACTCAAAAGATGCTAAAGCAGCTGTACAGTTCCTTTATTCCCAATAAGGTAGTTTTACACCATCCTAGCGGCAGAGAACGCGCCGCCATTGAAAGCATTGCTCCTTTTACCCGGGGACAAGAACCCATCGACAATAAAGCAACGGCTTATATTTGCAGGAATTTTGCCTGCCAGGCTCCTGTAACCGATGCCAATTCTCTTCTAAAAGCTCTGACCGATGTTTAAAATCAATTACATACAAGTAAAAATAAAACGGATGCCTAAGCATCCGTTTTATAGTTTCTCACGTAAAAGTTTATTTACTAAAGCCGGGTTGGCCTTACCTTTTGACAGTTTCATTACCTGGCCAACAAGGAAGCCGATGGCTTTTTCTTTACCGTTTTTATAATCCTCCACAGACTTAGGATTGTTTGCTATAACCTCGTCTACTATGGCGGCCAAAGCTCCTTCATCCGTTATTTGCACCAGGCCCTTCTCTTTAACAATTTCCCCCGGCATTTTGCCACTGCTAAACATTTCCTCAAAAACAGTTTTAGCAATCTTGCCACTAATAGTGCCGTTATCCTGCAGTTTAAGCAGTTCCACCAAGTGTGCCGGTGTTAATTTTGTTTCAGTGATTTCTAAGCCTTCCGCGTTAAGATGCTTTGCTATCTCCCCCATTAACCAGTTAGCCATAGCTTTGGCATCGTGATAATCAGCCATTGCTGCCTCAAAAAAATCAGCCATTGCTTTGGAGGCAGTAATCACAGCAGCATCATAAGCAGGTAAACCCCACTCGGATATATACCGTGCCTGCCGGGAATCAGGCATTTCAGGCAAAGTCCGCCGAATTTCTTCTACCCACGCAGGCTCCACTATTACCGGTACTAAATCTGGGTCAGGGAAATAGCGGTAGTCATCGGCTTCTTCTTTGGAACGCATAGCAAAAGTTTTTCCTTTACTTTCATCCCAGCGGCGCGTTTCCTGCACAACCTGGCCACCTGACTCCACTATTTCTGTATGCCGTGCTACTTCATAAGCTAATCCACGTTCCACAGCTTTAAATGAGTTCATATTTTTTATCTCTGTGCGCGTGCCGAATTTTGTACTGCCAAGAGGTCTGATGGAGATATTAGCATCACAACGTAAACTTCCTTCTTCCATCTTCACATCAGACACACCGGTATATTGAATAATACTCTTTAGCTTTTCCAGATAAGCCTTGGCTTCTGCCGGTGAACGCAAATCAGGCTCTGAAACTATCTCTATTAACGGCACTCCTGCACGATTGTAATCGGCTAAAGAATAGTCAGCAAACCCGGCATGTATTAATTTACCGGCATCTTCCTCCAGGTGCACGCGCGTAATGCCAATTTTTTTCTTTACGCCTTCTACCTCAATCTCTAAATAACCATTAACCGCAACCGGTAAATCATATTGAGATGTTTGATAAGCTTTGGGCAAATCAGGATAAAAGTAGTTTTTGCGATCAAACTTGGAGAACCGCGGTATTTCGCAATTTAAGGCCAGAGCTGCCTTAATGGCAAACTCCACTGCGCGTTTATTTAAAACAGGCAGCGCTCCCGGAAACCCCAGGCAAACAGGGCAAACATGGGTATTAGCATCTTTACCAAACTCCGTGGGGCAGCTGCAGAAAATTTTTGTTTTTGTTGCTAATTCCACATGAACCTCTAAACCTATTACTGTTTCATATTTTCTCATGCACAGCGCCCCCTTTAGCTGTTAAAGTAGGTTTTTTCTTCGGCAAACCGCTATTTTGTTCGTAGGCATGTGCCACGCGTAAAATTGTCCCTTCAGCAAAAGGTTTGCCTATCAGCTGCATCCCCACAGGCAGGCCATCAACATAGCCGCAGGGCACGGAAATTGCCGGCAAACCAGCCATATTTGTAGGAACAGTACAAATATCATTTAAATACATTGAGACTAAGTCTCTAACCGCGCCTTGTTTAAAAGGAAGGCCGAGTGTTGTAGGTGTTAGAATTACATCATACTTGGCAAAAGCCTTATCAAAATCTTCCTTGATTAGTGTCCGTACTTTCAGTGCTTTTACAAAGTAGGCATCATAATTATCGGAGCTTAGGACATATGTACCCAGGATAATACGACGCTTAACTTCAGGTCCAAAACCTGCACTGCGTGTTTTCTCGTAAAGTTCCTGTAAATTATCGGCTTCTGCCTGAAAACCATACTGTACACCGTCAAAACGGGCTAAATTACTGGAAGCTTCTGCAGGAGCAATTATGTAGTAGGCAGGAATACCAAATTCTGAATGGGGCAAAGATATCTCCTCAGCTACCGCTCCCAATGATTCCAGCACTGCGATGGCTTTATGTACATTAGCCTTAACATCAGCATTAATTCCTTCCACAAAATATTCCTTGGGAATACCTATTTTCAAACCTTTAACGTTACCATCTAAAAAAGTTGTATAATCAGGGGCTGCCAGATTGGCAGAAGTACTGTCACGGGGATCATATTTGGCGATGACATTCATCACCAAAGCACAATCGCGAACATCCTTAGTAAAGGAACCAATCTGATCAAGGGAAGAAGCAAAAGGAATAAGACCATAGCGGGAAACTCGTCCATAAGTGGGCTTGAGGCCAACAACTCCGCAAAATGCAGCCGGTTGGCGAACAGAGCCTGCCGTATCAGAACCAAGAGCAAAAAATACCTCCTCAGCTGCAACTGCAGCTGCTGAGCCGCCACTGGAGCCGCCGGGAACACTCTCCAAATCCCAGGGGTTGCAAGTTGTGAAAAAGGCTGAGTTTTCAGTGGAAGAACCCATAGCAAACTCATCTAAGTTTGTTTTACCCAGCAAAATACTGCCGGCATTTTCTAACAACTCCGCTACTGTGGCATCATAGGGTGGAATAAAATTATGTAACATTTTCGATGAACAGGTTGTTCTGATTCCCTTGGTACAGATATTATCTTTCAGTGCCATGGGGACACCGGCCAGCGGGCCAACTTCTTCACCATTAAACCGTTTGGCATCAATCTGCGCTGCTTTGGCCAAAGCGGCTTCCCTTGTCTGTGTAACAAAAGCTTTTACCGTATCCTCCACCGCATCAATGCGTGCCAAGGCCGCTTCCGTAACTTCCCGGGCACTGATTTCTTTTTTTGCCAACTTGTCCACAATTTCTGCTAGTGTAAACTGTGTAAGCATTTATAAGCCTCCTTAATCAATAACACGCGGCACGCGAAACATTCCGTCTTCTGTTTCCGGCGCATTAGCCAGCGCCTCTTCGCGTGGCAGACAAAGATGCGTTTCATCTTCACGGAAGACATTCTGCAGCGGTAATACATGTACTGTTGGTAAAACATCCTCTGTGTCAAGATGATCCAGATTTTCGATATATGTAAGAACACGATTTAACTCCTCAGTATATTGCTCAGTTTCTGCTTCGCTCAATTTCAGCTTTGCCAGGTTTGCTACATGGGCTACATCATTTTTGCCAATTTTCATCGCCTAACCCTCCCCTATCATACTAAATCTTTGCAAAAATCTATGGGCAAATTATACCATAATCATCACTGCCGGACAACTTCTGCTCCTCTCGCGGCCGGTTCATTTTTTCTTTACTTAAATTATTTTTGCAGACGGCATAGGCTGAAAAACAGCAATAATGCACAGTAAAAGACTTTTTAGAAACTGAGATTATTGCCTACTGCATTTTTAGCAGTTCCAGCAAAGCCGCTTCATCTATAACCTTTACTCCCAGCTGCAGGGCTTTTGCCAATTTACTGCCAGCCTTTTCTCCCGCCACCACGTAATCAGTTTTTTTACTCACGCTGCCGGTTACTTTACCGCCTGCTGCTTCTATCATTTGTGCAGCTTCTTCACGGCTGTAGGTAGGTAAAGTCCCTGTTAAAACAAATACCTTGCCCTGCAGTAATTGAGGTTGCTTTGCTTCAGTTTGCCGGAAGTTTAAGCCTGCTGCACGCAAACGTGTAATCAGTTCCTGAGTCGCAGGCAGAGCAAAAAAATCAGTAATGCTGGCAGCAATTTTGGGTCCAATTTCCGGCACTTGTGCCAACTCCTCTCTACTGGCTGACATCAAAGCATCCAAAGAACCAAAATGGCTCGCCAACAGTTTTGCTGTGCGCGCACCGACAAAACGGATACCTAATGCATGAAGCAAACGCCACAGCGGCTGTTTTTTGCTTTTTTCAATGGCATTAATCAGATTATCAACCGATTTGTCTGCCTGACGTTCTAAAGTTATTAAAACGTCCCTTTTCTGCGGCAAAAGATAAATATCAGCCACATCTTTAATCAGCCCGGCTGAAATTAACTGCTGCGCCACAGCAGGGCCCAGCCCCTCAATATCCATGGCTCCCCTGGCAGCAAAATGCACAATTTTTTCTAATTCCTGTGCCGGACACTGCGGGTTAAAACAACGCAGTGCCACCTCATCCGGTAGACGCTTTACAGAACTGCCGCAAGCAGGGCAATTTGTTGGCATGGAAAAAGGTTTTTCCTCACCACTGCGTTTAGCTTTAATTACTTCCACCACTTCGGGAATAATTTCCCCCGCTTTTTGAATCAGTACATAATCACCGATGCGAACATCTTTTTCCCGCAGGATATCTTCATTATGCAGGCTAGCCCGCTTTACAACCGTACCAGCCAATTTAACCGGTTCCAGTTCAGCAATGGGTGTCAGCGTGCCGATTCTGCCTACCTGTACCGTGATGCCCAAAACCTTTGTTTCTGCTTGCTCCGCCGGAAACTTATAAGCAATAGCCCAGCGCGGGCTTTTAGCAGTTGTGCCCAGCTGCTCCTGCAAGGCAAGACTATTGATTTTAATCACCAGACCATCTATATCAAAGGGCAGTTCATGACGTTTTTCGCGCCAGCTTTCACAGTAGTCCACTACTTCTTCCAGGCTATGGGCAATCTTAAAGTAAGGATTAATGCGCAAGCCTAAATCCTGCATCGCCAGAAGTGCTTCGTAGTGTGTGCCAGGTGTTAAATCCGGTGCATAACCTAAAGCATAGGTTATCATCTCCAAATGGCGCTCAGCTGCCACTTTAGGATCAAGCTGGCGCAAACTTCCCGCTGCAGCATTACGGGGATTAGCAAATAATGTTTGTCCCTGTGCTTCCCTTTCTTCATTAAGCGCTAAAAATGCTGCACGCGGCATATAAACTTCGCCCCGGACCTCTATTGTATATGGCCGCCGTAAACGCAGCGGAATACTGTGAACGGTACGCAGGTTATGGGTTATATCTTCCCCCACTTCACCATTACCACGGGTTGAGCCACGTACCAGTACGCCATTTTCATATTGTAGTGATACAGCAAGTCCATCAATTTTTAGTTCAATTACAAATTCCAATTCCGCTGTTGGTACGAGATTTTTTGCCCTGCGTACAAAATCACGCAAATCATTTAAGTTTTGGGCATTATCTAAGGAAAGCATCGGTACACGATGCACAACTTGCGCAAATTTTGCCTGTGGCTGGCCACCCACTCGCTGGGTAGGTGAATCGGGAGTGATTAAATCAGGAAATTGCCTTTCCAATTCCACTAACTGCTGCATTAGTTTGTCAAAAGCGGTATCAGAAATTTGCGGATCATCAAGAACGTGGTAGCGATAATTATGCTCATTAATTTCTTGTCGAAGCTGTTCTATCTGGGCTAGAGCCTCTTCCCTTTTCATTAAAGGCACCTCACTTTATTTTACGTAAAGGAGCATAACGGGCTATTACTTTTTTTATCCCCAATGCTGGAAAATAAATTGTTAAAACAATATCGCCGTCACTAAGTGTATCAACGCCGCGTACTTCACCGGCTCCCCATTTGGCATGTTCTACCTTATCACCGGCAGTCAACTTTTCAGCCTCGCCAGGAGTGGGTGTAAAAGTAGTCTGTTGTGGTATTTCTTTTTGCATCCCCAAAACTGAGGCAGGTATTTCCCCTAAAAAGCGTGAAGGCAAATTTTGCATTGTTGTTCCAAAAATATTACGGCGATGCGCATATGTTAAATATAGCCTCTCTTTAGCCCGTGTAATGCCTACATAGCATAATCGCCTTTCCTCTTCTACACCGTCGGCTGTTTCCAGAGAACGTACGTGGGGGAAAAGGCCTTCCTCCATACCAGCCATAAAAACTACGGGGAATTCAAGACCTTTGGCAGCATGCAGTGTCATTAAAATAACACGTGGCTGATCTTCCTCATCTAAAGTATCCAAATCAGTAATTAAGGCCAGTTGTGTTAAAAAATCTGTTAAATTTGGTTCTGCTGTGCTTTGCATATATTCTTGTGCTACTGTAATAAATTCGCGTAAGTTTTCTGCACGGCTGTGAGCTTCTTCCGTCCCTTCCGCCTGTAATTCATCGATATAACCGCTTTGCACCATTACCTGTTCCGTTAATTCATCTACTCCTAAGTATGCCCGCATTTTAGCTAAGTTTTCCAATAAATGATAGAATTTGTCCACTTTTTTCAGGGCTGCAGTTCCTAATCCTGCAGCAGCTGCCTGCGGCAGGATCTGAAAAATAGGATTGTTTTTTTCCGCGGCCAGAGCTTGCAAACGTGACACTGTTGTATTGCCGATACCGCGGCGCGGCACATTAATAATCCGCAGTAAACTAATATCGTCGGCGGGATTGTCAAGCACACGCAAATAAGCAAGAATATCTTTTACTTCCCGACGTTCCCAGAAACGTACACCGCCCACCATCTGATAAGCAATATTCTCACGTACCAAAGCATCTTCTAAAGCACGCGACTGGGCATTGGTACGGTAGAGTACGGCAAATTGTTCATACTTACTGGAAAGAGAACGTATTTCTGCGGCAATGAAGCGTGCTTCCTGATGTTCATCGGCTGCAGGCTGTACTACCACCGGTTCCCCTTTACCTTTGCCTGTCCAAAGTCTTTTTTCTTTTCGGCCCGTATTATTTCTCACCACATGATATGCAGCTTCTAAAATATTACCGGTGGAGCGGTAATTTTCTTCCAGCTTGATTACTGTAGCGTCGGGCCAGTCCCGTTCAAATTCCAGGATATTGCGTATATCTGCACCGCGAAACTGGTAAATTGACTGATCATCATCACCCACAACACACAAGTTCCGATGTGCACCTGCTAACCTGAGTATAATTTCATACTGTACTCTATTGGTATCCTGATATTCATCGACCAGAATATAGCGGAATTTCTGCTGATAGTGATCTAAAACCTCGGGATGGTCACGGAATAATCTCACCACATAGAGCAGCAAATCATCAAAATCCAGGGCATTATTTAAGCGCAGCTTTTCCTGATAAGATTTATAGACACGAGCAATGGTGCGCGTATAAAAATCAGCAGCTTCTTCAGCATAAAGGTTTTCCTCAATCATTTCATTCTTTGCTCTGCTAATAGCAGAAAGTATTGCCCGTGGTTTAAAGCGGGAACTATCCAGATTGAGATCCTTCATGATATTGCGTACTAAAGTCAACTGGTCTGCATCATCATAAATAACAAAAGAGCTTGTTAGTCCTAATAATGCTGCATTCTCACGAATAATCCGCACAGACGCCGCATGAAAAGTAGAAACCCACATGCCTTGTACTGTACCTACCAATTGAGCAACACGTGTTCGCATCTCTGCCGCTGCTTTATTGGTAAATGTCAGTGCCAGTATCTCCCAGGGTTTAGCCAGTTTTTGTTCTATCAGATAGGCTATGCGGCGTGTAATTACCCTTGTTTTGCCGCTACCTGCACCGGCTAAAATTAAGAGCGGGCCTTCTACACATTCCACGGCTTGGCGTTGTTGCTCATTTAAATCAGTTGCAATTTCTGTCATCATTGCCTCCATATATCTGCTTAAATACTACAAGCTTGCTGCAGCAGCAAAAAGCCTGACCAGCAGCTTATAACAGTAGAAAAAGCAGTTCTTTACTGCTTTTCTTATCAAGGGAAAACTATATTGTTATTCATTAGTAAGCTTCTGACATAAACGCTCTAATACCAGCCTATAGCCGCCCGCTCCATATTGCAAATAGCGCTTTATACGGCTAATGGTAGCTGTACTAGCTCCCGTTTCCTGTTCAATTTGCTGGTAAGTCATTCCATCATGCAGCATTTTTGCCACCAACAAACGCTGTGCCAAAGCTTTAATTTCACCGATTGTACATATATCTTCGAAAAACCGGTAACATTCCTCTTCAGTTTCCAACAGTAAAATTGCCTCAAAAAGTAAATCTATACTTTCATCCTTAAATACAGGGTCAGCCACAATTCCACCTCCAAAGCTTACCTGTTTCTAATTCGTGATAAACATAATATTTTCCTTCCTTGCTGCTTAAATCTTAGCGGAATCTCTTCAAAAATCAGGAATTACCTGGTAAAATGAAATATAAAACCTTAAGGAGATAATAAGAAATGATTTGTAAGCTTACCGCAGAGAATAATGCGCAAGTTATGAAATATCTACAGTTGAAACCATCTTTTTCTTTATTTCTTGTGGCTGATATCGAAAAATATGGCTACGGTGGAGATGTATTTACCGTCTGGGGAGCATTTCAGCAAGGGGAGCTGCAGTATGTTTTTGGTAAATATTATAATACCCTCGTTGTCTATAGTAATACTGATGAACTGCCTGTAAAGGAAATCTGTGACTATTTAAATGCCCATGGAATTGATTATGACATATTAATCGGGCGCAGGGTTTTAGCGGAACAATTTCTGCAGCATGACAGTTTTAGCAGTATCTCTCGAAATTTTTACTGTGAATTAAGGCCGGAAAATTTTACACCGCTGATTAATCAGCAGCTGACAGTAACCAAAGCTGAATTAAGTCAAACTGCTGATATCCTAAAGTTGTTAACTTCAATTGAGGAATTTTCCAGTCTGGATTTTCATGAAGATGCCCTCAAAACTTACATTAAAGACGGCGGCGTTTATTTGATCATGGAACAAGGGGAAATAGCCTCACTGGCAATGTGTTCAGCTCAGACAGGGCAGCTGGCGAATATTGGCGGTGTTTGTACCGCCAAGCCTTACCGGCAGCAGAGATATGCCTCTACAGTTGTATCAGCAATCTCCCAGGCCTATCTGCAGCAAGGCTTGATATGCTGTCTAGGTTATAATAAACCGGAAGCAGGTTCAATCTACAAAAGGATTGGCTACCGGGAAGTGGGGCAAGTAATCATTGCTAGAAAATAAGAGTAACATCATGGTTTGTTTTTTAAAGTAAAACAAAAGTGGAATGCGTTGTAAAACGATGCATTCCACTTTCTCCTTTTTGCTGAGTTTTTTCCCAGCCTTGCATTTTGGCAATAGTGGCGGTTTTTTTTATTTTATTTAATCACATTAATCCTCTCAATACTAATATCGGGGCGCTGACGACGCTGGCTCATACGCTGCAGTTCTTTTTCGATTTCCTCAAAAACCACGTCCCAAGAAAGATTTAATTTTTTTACGATGATATCTTTAATGGCTAAAACAAACTGATATTTCCAGAAAGTAAATACTGGATCATATGTCAGGATAAATGCACACAATCGCCCTAAATCCTCTTCCTTTGTGCCGGCACAGCAGTCTTCAAAATCCAAACCAAAGATTTTTTCTTCAATTACAATAAAATTACGCAAATTAACGTCATTTAAAACAATGCTGTATCCGTATTTCCTGTGCATGATATTGTAAAAGTCAGCTAGCCACGAAGCCAGCTGTTCCAGCACAGTAGTTATTCCCTCGTTAATAGCCGGTTGCTGTGCTTCTTTTTCCTGTTCTTCAAACCATGTCAGCAGATTTTTGCCGGGTAGGTATTCTAAAATTAAATGGCCATCTCCTGCGGCAATAATTTTCGGCACTGCTAAGCCTTCTGCATAAAGAGCTTGTATAATTTGGGCTTCTTTACTCATAGCGTGTCGGTTGCGGTATTCTTTTATCACCCAATCCCAACTTTCCCCCTGAGATCCTGTAAAGTTATAAAGGAATACCTTATTTTTTTTACTATAAAACTCTTTCTGGCAACGCCAGGAAATAATATTCCACTCTTTACAGAGATCCCGTTTAAACATTTGCATCGCCCTTTGCTCTTACACTTAGTTATAATAATTTCTTTCTTAATATAATATTTTCTGTTTTTAAGGCAGTATAAGGATTGTTACCGTTTCATCACAATTAATATTCTTGCCTTCAGGTACTTCAATTAAACAGTTACTATTGGCATAATTTTTTATCGAACCGCAAAATTGGTTCACTAGAGGTGAAACAATTACTGTACTGCCTTCTTGTCTGTAATTGCCCCAAAAATAGCCGCGAAAACCAGAGTTATAAAAAATTGGCTGCGCTAGTAATGCCTGCCGCCGCTGCAGGTCATGTTTTGAGCCAGCCAGACGTGCTACCAGAGGGTAAATTAGTACCATCATCGCTACAGTTGCTCCGGCAGGATTTCCTGATAAACCAATTAATAATTGTTTTGGCTTGGCCGTGACAACAACCGGAGCGCCAGGACGCATTGTTACTTTATTAAATAATCTTTGACCAGAAAATTTATCCATAGCTGCTTTAATTACATCATAGTCACCTGACGCGGTGCCACCGGTAGAAATGACAAGTGGTATTTCTCGCCTTTCAGCTTCCTCATAAATCTTAATTACCTCTTCTACACTATCACGTACTATACCAAAATTTATAGGTACGCCGCCAGCCTGCCGGATTATTTCTGACAAAACATAAATATTTGAAGCGCGCAGTTTCCCAGGACGCAAATGAGAGCCAACTTCAATCAGTTCATCACCTGTAGAAAAAACACCAATCTCAGGCTGCTTAAATACTGGCACAGGATCAACACCTAAAGTTGCCAGAACACCCAAATGTGCCGCCGTTATAATAGTCCCTTTGTTGATTAATAAATCCCCAGCGGCAATATCTTCTCCTTTAAAGCCGACTCCATCGCCTTTCGTTTGCGGGCGCATTAAATGTATCATCTGTTCATTACTATTGTCGGTAGTTTCAGTCACTTCTTCCTGTTTCACTACACAATCAGCACCCTGTGGAAGTGGCGCTCCTGTAAATATTCTCGTCGCAGTATTGGGTATTAGCTTATTTACCATATCAGATCCTGCGGCAATTGTATCCTTTACAGCTAATGTTACAGGGTTTCCAGCCGTTGCCCCGGTCGTGTCCTGTGTCGATAAAGCAAAACCATCAACCAAAGAACGATCAAAAGCAGGAAAATTTTCTGCAGCAATAATATTTTGGGCTAAAACCCGCCCTCCCGCGTGCCATAAAGGTATTTGCTGCAGATTATTAGTTTTAGGCACTAAATGTTCCAGTTGCCGTAATAAAATTTCCTGCGCATCTTCTATGGCAATCAACTGCTTTCACTCCTTATTACCTATAAAAACAAATAAACTATCTGCCTTTTATTTTAACCACAATTTCTCCATGCTCACGATAACCGTCTAACTCCTTAACCACACCGGTAACTGCATTAAAAAGCAGCTTTTGTACAAAAGGCACCATATCAATTTCCCGCCCGTCAACTGTGAGGGAAATACTACCGTCGGTAATAACACAGTCTTCACGTTTTGCTGTGCCCTGCAAAATTCTGGCACATAATTCTGTACAGGTATATCCGCAAGCTGAACAGCACTCATCCGCCACATCGGGCAGCCGTTCAAATACTTTCTCCACTACAAGATCTACCAGTTTGTCCGTTTCTGTAATGGCGTTAATTACTGGCAGTCCTCTATACTCCTTTATACTGTTAGCCAGCTTTCCGGAAATAGCAAATACCGTATCGTCTAGACGTTCATCGACTTCCTCTGTATTATGAGCTGTAATAATTTTTGGTGCGCAGGTGTCTGTCACGCCTTCTAAAACTACATAATCGTGATCATAGAACTGTAAAATTTCCTTTACCGTTAATTGACGTTGAAACAAAATATCTGTTTCATATATACCACGTGCTGTTACCAGCTGCGATCCAGCCTTCTTGTGCCTGTCTGTATTGGTCCCTTCAGTGTCAATAGCAAATTTCTCAAAATGAATTTCTTTAACGGAGCCTACACTAAAGCGCCTTTTTCTTAACTCACTAATAATCTTTTCGATGGTGGTTGTTTTTCCCGATTTTGTAATACCAAATACAGAAAAAACTTTCATTATATCTGCACCCCTAACTAATTTTGATAGCAGTAAAAAGCAGCATTAAGAAAAAAAGTATGCTCAAAAGCATGACATAATAATCAGCCCGCCTGAAATGTAGTTCCCTGAGACTTGTTCTTTGGGGAAAAGCTCGAAAAGCACGCATTTCCATGGCGACTGAAAGATCACGTGATTTCATTAAGACACTAACTAAAAGAGGCATTAACAGATAAGAATAAGTTTTCAGACGTTTAAATATTGGTATTTTCTTTAGGTTAACACCCCGCAGCTGCAGAGCTGTAAGTGTATCTTTTGCTTCCTCCTGTAAAAGAGGTAAAAACCTGATGGCAATGGTTACCATGAAGGCCAATTCATAGGGGATTTTCCATTGTATCAGTCCCTGGATAATATCACGGGGATTGGCAGTTGTCATGATGACAGCAGCAGCAATAACAATAAAAAAACGCAAAATTGTCTGCACGCCACGCAGCAAACCGATATCAGTTAAGAGCCTTATTTGTGCTATCTGCAAAATTACATGTCCATGTGCTGTGAAAATACTTTGAATAACTATTATCGCCACAAAAATAGTAATAAATCTTTGCAATTTACGGAAGATACTCCAGAGATCTCCGCCAATAGCCCTAACTGCGACCAAGGTCACAACCAGCAGGATAAATAAAATGTACACATTTTTTATAAAAACGGCCAGACTGGAAAAGGTTAATACCAGTATTAGTTTCGTACGGGGATCAAGTGCTGCAGTTTGCCACATCAACAATTTCACCCCCAACGACAGTAATTATCTGCTGCGCATGCCTTTGCATAAAGTATTGATCATGGCTAATAATCACCATGCCTATTCCCTCATCCTGTAATCTTTCAATCACAGAAGAAAGGATTTCTTTTCTTTCCTGGTCAAGACCTGTAGTCGGTTCGTCAAGAATAAAAAACCGAGGCTGATTAACCATAATGGCCGCAATAGCCAAGCGCTGCTTTTCACCGCGGCTTAATTTTAACGGTGATAAGTTCGCCAGATGTTCCAACTGAAACTGTTTCAAAACTGCATCTACCTTGGCGGTAATTTCTGCTTGTTTTATTTCATGCAATTCCAGCACAAAGCCAATTTCGTCACGAACAGTAGCGGCAAATATTTGCCTCTCTGGCTCCTGAAAAAGGTAGCCAACTTTAGCCCCGATTTCTGCCAGCTCTACATCCTTTGTATTTAAACCATTCACCAGCACCGTACCAACTTCTGGTTTTAAAATGCCGGCCATTAGCTTGCCAAGGGTTGTTTTCCCGCCACCATTGGGCCCAGCAATAAAGGTTATAAGGTTTTGCTTAATTTCTAAATTAAGCTGTTTAAATAACCATTTACTCCTTGGGTAACGAAAACTGACATCCTGAAAGGAGATCATCAATACTCACCTGCCTATGACAAGGTGCCGGTAAAAGGCTCAAGTTTACCGCCCTTTAATACCAACACCCTATCGGCAATCTGCAAATTTTCTAAATCGTGTTCTATCATCACTATGGTTTTGCCTTCTGCCTGCAAACGCAGTATCATTTCTTTTACCATTTTCTTGCCGTAAATATCGATCTGTGACATGGCCTCATCAAAAATTAATATTTCCGGCTGCAGGCTGAGCACTGCAGCTAAAGCAATCAGCTGTCTCTGCCCTCCGGAAAGTTGATGGGGATTGGCATGCCGGAACTCCTTCATTCCAACCTTTTCCAAAACCTCATCTATTCTGCGGGTAATTTCCTCTTTAGGCACACAAAGATTTTCCGGTCCAAAGGCGATTTCATCTTCTACGCTAAAGGAAAAAAGCTGGTGATCAGGGTTTTGAAAAACAATACCTAAAGTTGTGGCAATGGCCGGTAAAGTTAAATCCCTGGTACTTTTTCCATTAAGCAGCACTTCTCCTTCCATGATACCTCCATAAACATGAGGTATTATGCCGCTAAGACAGTAGCAGAGCGTACTTTTACCAATGCCGCTCAAACCTACAATGGCCACTATCTCACCTTTATCTACAGACAAGTTTAAATGACGCAATATTTTTGTTGCGTCATTTTCATATTGAAAAGATAAATCTTTAACCACAATTGGTAAAGTCACTGCAGTTCTATCTCCATTAAATATTTATTCCATCTTTGCCCAAACTGGTCATTTCTAATTACCACCTGATAGGGGCCGGAGCCGCCTTTTTCTTTGGTGCCCAAATCTTTACCATCACGTTTGTAAACAATATATACATTGTCATCTATCAGAACTTCTTCCATTGATAAAGCCACTGTATAACCATCTACAGCTTTTGTTATTACTTGTTTTTTGCCGTCTGTCTTTACTTCCAGCTTCGCCAACAGATCTTTTAACTGTACACCGGTATAGCTGGTATCAACGGGCGGCTTACCGCTGCTTTTTAAGACTGCAGGAAACTCTTTCTCCGGCAGTTCCTTAATTGTGGCAAAATCAACCTCTGTTTCTACGCCATCAGCTTTGATATATAATATGGCATCTGCCTGACTGGCTGCTTTTTCTCTTAGGCTTTCCCGGTTAAGAACTGCAGTTACTGCTACGATGATTATGAGAATTACTAGAACAATAATTACTTTTTTCATTGTTTTTTCCCTCCCTCGGCTATTATATAAGGAACTATTAAATCTTCAT
>JAAZJT010000119.1 GCA_012800215.1 Bacillota bacterium
CATAATTCATGTCGGCGGAGGCTCGTTGTCAACAACACCGTAACACCGTGGAATAAATGTGATTTCAAGTGGGCGTCCTTTCAGGATTGGTGAAATTATTTTTTCCCTACAGTGGGTTGACACTATCCTAAAGAATTGGTAAATTGACCCTTTATATTACTGTATGATATAATTTCTTAGATTAAACCCAAGCAGCAGGTCGACGTTAAAGGAGGGGTCCATAATGGGCAAACAAAATAAAGAATTTGTTAAAGAAATAACACCGCAGAGTGAAGATTACTCGCAGTGGTATTTAGATGTTATTCTTAAGGCACAGATGATGGATTATGCACCGGTAAAAGGTTGTATGGTTATTCGGCCTTATGGTTATACACTTTGGGAGAATATGCAGCAGGGACTGGATAAGCGCATTAAAGATACCGGCCATCAAAATGCCTATTTCCCCATTTTTATTCCGGAGAGCCTATTGCAGAAAGAGGCAGATCATGTAGAAGGTTTTGCTCCGGAAGTGGCATGGGTAACGCACGGTGGCAATGAAAAATTGACAGAAAGGTTAGTTGTCCGGCCTACCTCGGAAACCATTATCTGTGAGATGTACAGCCGCTGGATTCAATCCTACCGCGATCTGCCATTATTAATTAACCAATGGTGTAATGTGGTGCGCTGGGAAAAGGTAACCCGTCCTTTTCTACGTACTACTGAATTTTTATGGCAAGAAGGACATACTGCTCACCGCAATGAGGAAGAAGCAGAGGAAGAAACTAAAAAGATGTTGGCTGTTTATCAAGATTTTGTGGAAAATGATTTAGCAATGCCGGTAATAACTGGACAAAAAACGGAGAAAGAAAAATTTGCAGGGGCACTGCGTACATATTCCATCGAAGCATTAATGAGTGACGGCAAGGCTCTGCAGGCCGGTACTTCCCATAATCTTGGCACACACTTTGCAAAAGTATTTGATATTACTTACCTTGACAGTGATGGGGAACTAAAATATGTCTGGCAAACTTCTTGGGGAGTAACCACTCGGCTTATAGGTGCTATTATCATGGTACACGGCGATGATCGAGGGTTGGTGCTGCCGCCAAAAGTCGCTCCCATACAAGCCATTTTAATCCCCATTGCGCCGAAAAAAGCTCGTGAACAGGTACTGGATAAAGCAGCTGAGATTTTTACTGCACTAAAGGCAAGCGGCTTGCGCATTAAAATGGATGATCGTGAAGAATATTCTCCTGGTTGGAAATTTAATGAATGGGAAATGAAAGGTGTGCCGCTACGCATTGAAGTGGGACCGCGTGATTTGGAAGCAGGACAGGCTGTGCTGGTGCGCCGTGATAATGGTGTTAAAGAAACAGTTGCCATATCTGAATTAACGCGATATATACCTGTGCTGCTGGAACAGATTCAAACCAATATGTATCATAAAGCCAAGCAGTTCATGGAAGCAAATACTCATCGTACTGATGATTACCAGGAATTTAAACAAATCATGGAAGAAAAGCGTGGGTTTATTGTCGCTAGCTGGTGCGGCAACAGTGACTGCGAAGAAACTGTAAAAGAAGAAACAAAAGCTACTATCCGCAACATTCCATTTCATTTGCAGCAGGAAACTCCGGGAAAATGTATTTGCTGTGGACATGAGGCAAAGCACTTAGTTATTTTTGCCCGTGCTTACTAGGAACAGTTATATGTTGTGCCAGTTGCTGGCAGTGAGTGTACAGATTTTGAGGTGAAAAGATGATAAATAAAAAGAATTTACGCCAAGAAGTTTTACAGCGACGTGAATTACTTACTGCAAAAGAGATAGAAGTATTTAGTAATAGTATTATGAAAAAGCTATTTTCACTAACTGAATACCAGTCAGCACAGACTATTATGTTTTTCCTCAATTTTGGTAAGGAAGTCATGACTCTAAAAATGGTGCCGCAGGCTCTAAGCCATGGTAAAAGAGTTATTGTACCTAAAACTGTGCCCAAAGAACGCCGCATGATACTATCGGAAATTTTCGATATAGAAAAGGATTTGGCTCCCGGTTTATGGCAGATTCCAGAACCAAAGGCAGACTCTTTGCGCCCGGTAGCGCCCCAGGACATAGATTTTGTTGTGGTTCCCGGGGTAGCCTTTGATTTGTCTGGAAATCGCCTTGGTTATGGCGGTGGCTATTATGATCGATTCTTTCCGCAGCTTCGCCCGGATGTACCTTTAGTAGCTTTAACCTTTGAGGTGCAGCTTGTTGATTATGTCCCCGTAGATTCGTGGGATCGTCAGGTAGATATTATTATTACTGAAAAACGGATAATAGACTGCAGAGAATAGCACAAAGGTTAATAGCTATTGCACTGTAAAAGATTGGTCGTTGCATGTATATAATAGATAAAGTAAAATAAATATGTATTATAAAACATTTCCCCTGGGAAGCTTTAGTGCAAACCGGGGAATTTTTACGTTCTTTGCAGGAATAAATGGAAATATAGAGAACTTTATTTGAATTGGTATTAATTTTTTTGATATCAAGGGAAAAGGGGGTTAAAGTACATTGACAGAGGCTCAGAAATGCTATGCAGAAGATCCATTTGATTATGCACCCGTTGATGAGATTCTGGAACGTTTTCGCGGTCAAAAAGGAACTACAATTCCAGTACTGCAGGCTATTCAGGAGGTCTACGGCTATTTGCCGCGTCAGGCTTTGCAATATGCCGCAAAAAAATTAAAAACGCCTGTAAGCCGCATTTATGGTGTTGCTACTTTTTATGCCCAATTTCACTTGCAACCTCGGGGAGAAAATATTATCCGCGTATGTCAGGGCACAGCATGCCATGTGCGCGGCGGGGCTAAAATTATGGAAGCATTAAAAGAACAATTAGGCATTGGAGTAGGCGAAACAACTAAAGACAGAAAGTTTACACTGGAATCAGTGGCTTGTATCGGTGCATGCGGGCTGGCTCCTGTTATTATGATTAATAATGATACTTTTGGACGCCTGACACCGGAGAAAATTAAAGAAATTGTTGAGAATTACTAAGCTTCCGCCATACATTGAGGAGAAGGGGGATTGCAACTATGGAGGCCCAGACTTATAAAGTCAGAGTTGGTCTGGCTACTTGCGGTATTGCTGCTGGCGCAAGCAAAACCTATGATAGATTATTACCGCTACTTGCAGAACATGGTATTGTGCCGGAAAGAACTGGCTGTATAGGTATGTGTTTTAGTGAACCGCTGGTGTAAGTTATTTCTCCGGCAGGTGAGTCATACTTGTATGGTAATGTAACGGCCGATAAAGTCGAGACCATTGTGGAACAGCATATTGTCGGCGGAAAGCCCGTACGGGAAATGCTTGTTCTTTCCAGTGTTGAAAACACTGAAGATGAGCATTTTGTAGCAAAACAGCACCGTGTGCTTCTTAGCCATATGGGTGTTGTCGACCCGGAAAGTATTGAAAGCTATTTAGCTGTTGATGGTTACAAGGCACTTGCTAAGGCAGTGCAAATGAATCAGGAAGATGTCATTAAAGAAGTTCAAAAATCCGGACTAAGGGGGCGCGGCGGTGCCGGCTTCCCCACAGGGATGAAATGGAACTTCACTTACCAGGCTAAAGGGGATAAAAAATATGTCGTCTGCAACGCTGACGAAGGTGACCCCGGTGCTTTTATGGACCGCAGTATTTTAGAGGGTGATCCACACGCTTTAATTGAAGGTATGACCATTGCTGCCTATGCCATTGGTGCGGATGAAGGCTATATTTATGTCCGTGCAGAGTATCCACTGGCAATTAAAAGGCTTCGCTTAGCTATTAAGGAAGCTAATGAGCGTGGGTATTTGGGTAACAACATTTTTGGTACGGATTTTTGTTTTCATTTAAAAATTAAAGAAGGTGCCGGCGCTTTTGTTTGCGGCGAAGAAACGGCACTATTAGCTTCTATCGAAGGCGAACGGGGTATACCGCGTCCACGCCCGCCATTTCCGGCAACCTCTGGTCTTTGGGGTAAGCCAACCTGTTTGAATAATGTTGAGACATATGCCAATGTGCCGGCTATTTTCCGCGTTGGTGCCGACCAATATAGTAAAGTCGGGACAGAACGCAGCAAAGGCACTAAAGTGTTTGCTTTAACCGGCAAAATCAAAAAGACCGGTTTAGCTGAGGTTCCCATGGGTATTACCATGCGGGAAATAATTTTTGATGTTGGCGGTGGCGTTCAGGATGATAAAGAGTTTAAAGCTGTCCAAATTGGCGGCCCGTCAGGAGGATGTCTGCCGGCTGAGCTGTTAGACCTGCCTGTAGACTACGATTCCCTTACGGCAGCAGGAGCAATGATGGGCTCTGGTGGCCTTGTGGTTATGGATGAGACCACCTGTATGGTGGACTTGGCTAAATTCTTTTTAACCTTTACGCAAAGTGAGTCCTGTGGTAAATGTACGCCCTGTCGTGAAGGAACAAAAAGAATGTTAGAAATTCTCGAAAGAATTACAGAAGGCAAAGGCGAACCTTCTGATATTGAAAAACTAGAAGAATTAGGTTCTGCCATTAAGGACAGCGCTCTTTGTGGCTTAGGCCAGACGGCACCTAATCCTGTACTCAGCACACTGCGCTATTTCCGCCATGAATATATCGAACATATTCATGAAGGCAAGTGCCA
>JAAZJT010000120.1 GCA_012800215.1 Bacillota bacterium
GACAGCATTAAAATTGTATTGCAGCACCATGAGCGCTGCGATGGTTCCGGTTATCCTCAGCAGCTGCTGCATGATCAGATTAATGAAAATGCCCGTCTGGTAATGCTTGTTGATGTTTACGATGCCCTAACTACAGATAGACCCTATAGGGCTGCCTTAAGGCCGCACCAGGTATTAACATTACTAAAATATAGCGGCGAGCAGGCATATGATCCCATTTTCCTGCGGACTTGTTTAGACCATATTCCAGCTTACCCCGTAGGAACGGCCTTGCGCTTAAGTAATGGAGATATAGGTTTAGTGATAAAAAATAAAGTCGGGAAAACATTTAGCCCAACTGTAAGAGTATATCTGGCAGAGGAGAGGGAGCCTTATAAAGATGAGTTTGAAATAGATTTGGCAGAAAAAAATAGTGTGTTTGTTGAGGAGGTTTTAAGTGAGGAAGAAAGGGAGAAATTATTTCCTCTGTGCAAATAACCAAAGCAAGCTATTGCAAGAATGCAAAAAATAATACTGTATTTTCTAAAAACCAGGTAAACTGGTATAATAGTAGTAAAGATTATAACGGAGGAAAATATGCGACTTGGCTCACATCTATCTGTTTCTAAGGGTTTTGATAAAACTGCGGAAATTGCCCATGATTTAGGAGCAAATACATTCCAGTTTTTTACTCGTAATCCACGTGGTGGTGCCGCACGTAAAATTGATGAAAAAGAAATTATAGCATGGCAGGCAGTACGAAAAAAATACGACTTATTACATATTGTCGGTCATCTGCCTTATACAGTAAATATGGCTGCGCAAACAGAGCGCCCTTATGCCTTTGCTAAAATGGTGGTAGCCGATGATTTGCAGCGGATGGAAGCGGTTGGAATTGAATACTTAGTTATTCACCCTGGTTCACATACAGGTGCAGGTGTAGGTAAAGGCATTGAGCGCATTGTATCTTGCCTGGAAGAAGCATTTCTTCCTCACCTTGGTAAGACAATGTTACTTTTGGAAACCATGGCGGGACAAGGTACAGAAATAGGCAGTGTTGAGGAAATTGCTGAGATAATGGAAAGACTTGGTTTCCCTCAAAATTTAGGAGTCTGCCTGGATAGCTGCCACTTAACAGGTGCAGGGTATGATTTTAAGCAGCCGACAGAAGTCGATAGGTTAATTAACGACTTGCAAAACACAATAGGCTTGGAAAGGGTTAAAGCTGTACATTTAAATGATTCTAAATTTGCCCCAGGGACACACAAAGACCGGCATGCCCGGATAGGTGAAGGATATTTAGGTAAAGAAGGAATTTTGAATTTTATTACCCATCCCTTTATTAGGAAGCTACCCTTAATCTTAGAAACACCTGTGAATGATTATCAGGAGTATGGTGAAGAAATAGCTATGCTGCGTGCCTGGGTAGAAGAGAAGGAACAAAAAAGACGAGGCTAAAGCCTCGCCTTTTTTTGTTTAACTGCGGCAGTAATCTACAACTGCTTCCCAATTACAATGCTTTTCTATGTTTTCTAAGGCAATTTGTACGTAAGCGTAAAATAATACGGTGGCTAGAAACTTCCCTTGGATTTTGAGACAATACTCTAAATTAGAGTATTTGGAGTTTTTTGACCTGGTCGAAAAACTCCAAAGGAGGTTTAGACA
>JAAZJT010000014.1 GCA_012800215.1 Bacillota bacterium
CAGTACCCGATTTGCCGGCCGCCATATAAAGATTACTAAATGCAGCCTGAGCTGAACCTTGAGTAACTACAGTTTTGAGCATTGCCTGTAATTTCCTTGCCACACTGAAAGAAACTACATTAGTCCCATATTGTACCGGGAAGTTTTGCACAGTGTTACCGTTTTTGTCTATGAGACGCGTAACCAGGCGAGGATAAATATCACGCCCGTCATTAACTATAATCGCCATCATACGTGCTAACTGCACAGGTGTAGCAGCCACTAAGCCTTGCCCGATGGCTGTATTGGCCAGGTCTCCCGGATAGGGCAATTCCGAAGCTGAAGGGATATTACCCGCCATCTCATTTCCTAAAGGCAATTTTGTTATTTGTCCAAGTTTAAAGCGCCTTGCCATATTTAATATTTTTTCTTTACCCAAGCGCTCCGCCAGATTCACAAAATAGCCATTACAGGAGACAGCCAGAGCTTGCTGCAAATTAAGCACACCATGCTTTACCCCTCCATAACAACGGATGCTGCGATCTCCAACCACATAAGCACCATGACAGTGGAAAGGTTCCTCTGGCTCTGATAATTTTTCCTCAAGGGCAGTAGCCGCCACAATAACTTTAAAAACGGAACCGGTGGGATACTGCATAATAGCCCGGTTTAAATAGGGGTTATTAACTTCTACTGCTTCCAGTTCCTGCTTAGTAGCTCCCCGATAAAGCAATTCAACAGGCAGGCGAGGAAAGGAGGCCAGTGTTAAAACATCACCACTTTGAGGATCAAGTAACACCACCGCTCCTTTTTCAATTAATTTTTCTCCCGTAGTTTCCACACATTCCTGCAGCTTTCTGTCAATGGTCGTCTGTACGCTGTAGGGCCTGCGATAATGCTGGTATTGCCACTGATTAATTCCTAAACCGGGCACCATTTTTCTTCTGGCATCAAGAATTACACCAATGGCGGAGGGAGTCCCCCATAATTCCGCATTAAAAGAACGTTCTAACCCGGCGAGTCCCTCCTGTGCCCGCATTGGCTGCCTTGGCCGCTGAATATAACCTGTAACATGCGAAGCCAATGAATCAGTATGGTAACGAATTTCTTCCTTGATATTTAATTTTGTCAGTAAATCAGAAGGAATATTATACGGCGCAAGTTTGTGCAGCGCTGTATCAGAGCTGTCCGCTATTTGCGTGTGCAGGGAAAAGCCATCACGATCCAGGATTTGTCCGCGCCCAGAAGCATAGACATAAGTGCCTGTTCGTTGTGCGGCAGCTTCTACGGCATATTGATCCCCTTTAATAATCTGCAAATAAAAAAGACGACCTGCTAATGCAGATAGCAGTAAACAGAAAAAAAACAGTATCAGCAAAATTCTAACTTGTCTTTTCTCTCTGCGCATAACAAAACACCCCGCAAACAGACTTAACACATTAGTCTGCCTTGCAGAGTGTCTTTTTATACTCTTTATTTTTTACTTAGTAATTTTCCTTCTTCCGCCTGATTAAAGAATATTCCTCCACATCAAATGGCAGCGAAAAAGAAACATGTTCCTGCACACGTACAGCCTCAGCAATCTTTTTACCTTCACTGTTTTGCAGATTAGCCACCACAAATTCTCGACTAGGCGTATTCGGTCCTACTACTTCCAGCAATTCGCCCTCCGCAAAACGGTTGCGCATTTCCACTACCACACGCTTTTCAGCGGCCTGGTAGGATTGAACCACACCCACAAACTCGTGGCTGGCAACCTGACCCGAGCTATCTACTGCCTGTCCGGATGCACCGGGATTGCCCTGTAAAAAGCCTGTAGCGTAAGGACGATGGCTGATTTTATACAATTCTTCATGCCACTTTTGATCCACAGTAAAATTATGGGGATCAGCCAGGTAAGCATCAAGAGCTTGTCGATAAACACGGGTAACGGTGGCCACATAATGGACACTCTTCATTCGACCCTCTATTTTAAAGCTCTTAACTCCAGCTGCTGCCAACTGGCCCAAATAATCAAGTAAGCATAAGTCACGGGAATTTAAAATATATATTCCTCGCTCATCTTCTTCAAAGGCTAAAGGATTATCAGGACGCTTGCCTTCAATTAAATGATATTGCCAACGACATGCCTGGGCGCATTCGCCCCGGTTAGCATTGCGTCCGGTTAAATGCTGACTTAAATAACAGCGTCCTGAGTAAGCCCAGCACATGGCACCGTGCACAAATACCTCTAATTCCAGTTCTGTACGCCGGCTAATTTCGGCAATTTCAGCCAAAGCAAGTTCACGCGCCAGAACTATACGGGAACAACCCGCCTCCTGCCAAAAAAGAGCACTACGCCAATTAGTTGTATTAGCCTGTGTACTAAGGTGGCAAGGCATAGCGGGAACTACTTTGCGAGCCAGTGCTAAAACACCGGGATCGGCAATAATCAGGGCATCTACGCCTAAAGATGCCAGTGCTTCCAGATATGGTGGCAGCTGTGCAATATCATTATTAGTGGCGAAAATATTAACGGTAACATATACCTTAACACCGTACTGATGTGCAAAGGCAATTCCTTCCCGCATTTCTTGTTCACTAAAATTGCCGGCATAAGCACGCATGCCAAAGTCTTTTCCAGACAAATAAACTGCATCGGCGCCGTAAAGCACAGCCATTTTCAATTTTTCTAAATCCCCTGCCGGGGATAAAAGTTCAAGTTTTTCCATTCTTATGCCTGCTTAATGATTTTTCTGATTTTGCTTTGACCTGTTTATATTAGCCTCATGTTCCGCCAGTGTACGACCAAAATAATGCTCGCCACTGCCGTCACCCTTTACTACATAGTAGAGATAGTCAACATCAGCCGGGTACAATACGGCTATAATAGCTGACTTCCCTGGCGAAGCAATGGGGCCGGGAGGTAAACCAAGGTTTTGATAAGTGTTATATGGTGAATCTACCAGCGTATCTTGCGTGCTAATCTCTGTCTTATGCACTCCTAAAGCATAAATGACAGAGGCACAAAGTTGCAGGGGCATATTTTTCTTTAACCGGTTATGCATCACGCCGGCTACAATTTCCCGTTCAGCCGGTACTTGTACTTCTCGTTCTACTAAGGAAGCGAGAGTTATTACTTCATGAATGCTTAAATTTAATTCTTCTGCCCGCTGCCGTAAATCTTCCGTCAATACCTCTGACAGGCGATTTTGCATACGCTCTATAATTTGTTCTCCAGTTACATCAAGGGCAAATTCATAGGTATCAGGGAAAAGATATCCTTCCAAAGCATAGCGCTGTTGAGGTGATACTTCACCCAAAGCAGGTTTCATGCTTTTTACCAATTCCATAAATTCATCAGCATCAACTAACCCGGTGGTTTCTAAACGCTGGGCTATCTGTTCCACTGTATAACCTTCAGGAATGGTAACAGTAATAGTCGGCCTGTATACTTCCCCGTCCAGCAATTTTTGCAAAATATCATCCATGGTCATGCCATAATTAAAGAGGTAGTTTCCTGCTTGCAAGCCCTGATCCTTACCCCGAAACTTGGCATAATAGCGAAAAACTGTAGCGTGGCGTACCAAACCATTTTCAGCCAAAATTTTGGCAATGCCCGTAGTAGACGAGCCGGAAGGAATAGAAACTATGACCGGCTCTTGCGTTGCCATAGCTGGGACAGGTTTAAGCCAAATATTTAATTGAATAGCAAACAAGCCGATCGCCACTACTAGCAGGATAAGTATTCCTGCCATCAGCCGTCGCGCTTTCCCCATGCTCATAGTTGATTCCTCCGTATCTCTATGCCTTATTCTTCTATATCTTCTTCGTACTCCATTGCCAGCTCTTCCCATGCTTCAGCAACTGCTGCAAATTCCTCTTCATCTTCCACTAAAACTAAATTTTCTTCATCTTCGTTAATGCGGAAGATAACAGCTTCTGTTTCTTCTTCGTCAACTTCATCTTCCAGCTCCGATTCTGTTAGTGCCGGAATCAAGATTGCATATTTCTGCTCATTGACCATAATGACATCCAGCACCATAAATTCGTGTTCCTGACCTTCTTCATCAACTAATGTTATCAGCTCATCATGCATTTCTTCCATTCTATTATACACCTCTTCCTTCTCTTGAGTAAACGCCCATATTCTTTACAAATTCAGCTATTATTATCCGTTTTAGCTGAGTGGGCCTGCAGGTAATTCTGCAGAATTAAAACAGCTGCCATTTTATCTATGACTTTACGCCGCTTGGCACGGCTGACATCAGCCGCCACAAGCATCCGCTCTGCTTCCATGGTTGTTAAGCGCTCATCCCACAATTTAACAGGCAAACCCAGTTCAGCAGCTAACTGTTTGGCAAAAGCCTCTGAAAGCTCTGCTCGAGGACCAATTGTCCCGTTCATATTTTTAGGATAACCCACAACCAGTAAAGTTACTTGATAACGCTCGCAAAGTTCACGTATTCTTTGCACATCAGTTTCCCAGTCACCTCGACGGATAACTTCTAATCCCTGGGCTGTCCAGCCTAATTCATCGCTGACAGCTATGCCAATTGTACGATCACCTACATCTAATCCGAGTATACGCATAAAAACTTCCTCAATTAATATATTTTTAAGCAAAAATCAGGGCAGTGGGCACCACAATAACCACATAAAATACAGTCGTTAGTATTCACCACAGCCCGTCCATCTTGCAGCCGCAGCGCACCTTGCGGACAATAACCAATGCATGTGCCGCACCCTGCACACCAGTTTTGTACAACCAATTTTCTTTTTTTTTGGCGCAGCTGTTCTCCCATGCCCGGTGGCACAGCCTGACCGGAAAATAAAGCACAATTATATCTAATTTCATCGGCCGAAGTCATACCTACGGCAATGGCATCTAAACATTCTTGCTCCAACACAAAGCGGAACGCGGCATCGCTATCCGAAATGAGGTGACCTCCACCCAATGGTTTCATAGCAAAAATGCCTACACCTTGCCGGTGCAACCGGTTAATCGCAGCAAGCATTTCTGCGGCTGTGCCATCCTGAATACCAATGCCTTTCATATTAATTAGTGGATGCACCACATCTATTTCCGGCATTGTCAGCGCCGCGCGCACTGCCGCCACTGTATGAGTGGAAAAACCTACAGCACGCACTAGGCCATCTGCCTTAGCTTCGAGCAAATATTCCAGTGCATCTCGATGTCCCTTTAGGGTTAATTCCGACTCCTGTTCATGCAGCATAAAAATATCAATATAGGGAATATCCAACTCCGTTAGTACTCGCTGCAAGCTTTCCTTCATGCCTGCCCGTGTATAATCATACGACTTAGAAGCAATAACAGGCTTTTCCTTAAGATGGCGAATTGCCCGTTTAATATATGGATATGTTTCATAAAGATCAGCTGTATCTAAAAAATTTACTCCTAATGCAAAAGCCGTTTCCAGTAATTTTGCTCCTTCCCCTAGGCTTAAGTTAGCCTGCAGGGGGCCAAGTGTTAAGGTGCCAAAACAAAGACGGGAAACACGGATACCCGTCTTTCCCAAAAAACGATATTCCATCGTTACTCCCCGTTATCAAGTTTTGTTAAGTATGACCCTACCAATTCTTCCAACAGTTCATCACGTTCCAGTTTACGTATAAGCACTCTGGCGTTCTGATGGCTGGTGATATATGCTGGATCGCCAGAAAGCAAATAACCTACAATTTGATTGATAGGATTATAGCCTTTTTCTTTAAGCGCTCCATAAACTACGGCAAATACATCACGTGCCTGGTATTTTTCATCATCTGCTACCCGTTTAAACATCATTGTCTGATCAAAATTTTCCATACCTTCACCCCCAACGGCAGGATCACTAGTAAATGTATTCTAGCAAGATGCAATTATTTCCTTTTATTTCTGCTGGCTTTGTATTAAATCATGTACTTTTTCTAAAGCGGCAGCTAAACTTTCTGGATCTTTTCCACCTGCCTGTGCCATATCGGGGCGGCCACCACCACCGCCACCCGTTAATTTAGCTACTGCACCTACTAATTTTCCTGCATGGTAACCTTGCTTTACTAAATCAGCAGTAACAGCACCCACTAACAATACTTTACCTTCTGCGGCTGCACCCAGCACAATTATACCTGACTCTAATTTATTCTTTAATCGATCTGCCATTTCACGCAGTGTTTCCATATTACTGGCGCTCACCTGCGCACTAATTACAGGAACACCACTTTTGTCAGTAACTTTATCCAGCAGACCATCTACTTCCATACCGGCCAACTTTAGCAATAAGCGCTGCTGCTCGCGCTGCTGTTGTTTATGTTCTGCCAGTAAGGCATTTATTTTATCCGGCAGCTGTTCAGCGGAGCCTTTAAGCTGAGCAGCTGAATCCTCCAGCAATTGGTTGCGCTTAACAAACCATTTATATGCACCTGCACCGGTAAGTGCTTCAATACGGCGCATACCGGCACCGATACCGGCTTCAGAAATAATTTTAAAAACACCTATTTCACCGGCATTTTTTACATGGGTGCCACCACAGAGTTCAATACTGTAATCACCTACACGCACTACTCGCACTTTATCACCGTATTTTTCCTCAAAAAGAGCAGTTGCGCCCATTTCTTTCGCTTCGTCCAGAGTAACCAAATCTACGCCTACAGGAACATTCTGCCATATTTTTTCGTTGACCAACAATTCTACTTGCTGCAACTCTGCATATGAGAGTGCACTCAAATGAGTAAAATCAAAACGCAATCTCTCCGGCGAGACAAGTGACCCGGCCTGCTTGACATGTGCACCTAAAACGTCACGTAATGCCTTGTGTAACAGGTGGGTGGCTGTATGGTTGCGGCAAATAGCATTACGTACAGAACTTTCAACTGTTGCTTGTACCACGTCACCCTGATGCAATTCGCCTTCTGTAACTGTTCCACGGTGTACTATTTGCTCGCTGGGAGTAATTACTGTATCTGTAATCTTTACCTGCACGTGTGGTGCCAGAAGCTGGCCGCTATCGCCAACCTGGCCGCCACGTTCGCCATAAAATGGAGTTTTGGCCAGGACAATTTCCACCTCATCACCCGCAGCAGCTTGCTGCACCAGATTACCATCTTTGAGGATAGCAATCACTTCACTGTCGGCTGTAAGCATTTCATAACCGCAAAATTCATTTTGTAAAGCACTTATCGGCTGATAACTATTATCTTTACTACCAAAGGCATGATCGGCACGAGCACTGCGCGCCCGCTTTCGCTGTGCGTCCAGCGCCACATTAAACCCGGCTTCATCTAATTGCAAACCATTTTCCGCTAATATTTCTTTAGTTAAGTCAATGGGAAACCCATAAGTATCATAAAGCTTAAAAGCTGCTTCACCAGAGAAAATGCCATTACTGCTGGTATTCCCCATTAAATCAGTCAGCATTTTTAACCCTTGCTCCAAAGTCTCGTGAAAGCGTTCTTCTTCTAACTTTATTACTTTCTCAATGTATGCCTGTCCCTTCGTAAGTTCAGAATAAAATTCACCATATTCTTTAACTACCAGATCTACAGCTTTATGAATAAAGGGCTCATTAACGCCCAACAATTTACCGTGACGTACTGCACGCCTTAATAAGCGGCGGAGAACGTAGCCGCGCCCTTCATTGCCGGGCAAAATTCCATCCCCCACCATAAAGGATATACCCCTTAAATGTTCAGTAAGGATGCGCAAAGAAACATCTTTCTCTGCATCTTTACCATAAGTAACGCCCGTTGCATTACAAAAATAATTCAGTATAGGCCTAATTGTATCAATTTCAAAAAAGTTATTTACTCCCTGCAAAACAATGGCCAAACGCTCTAATCCGGCACCGGTATCAATATTGCGCTGTGATAAAGGTATATATTCTTTATTTTCAGTACAACTAAATTGGGTAAAAACTAAATTCCAAACTTCAAGAAAACGGTCACAGTCGCAACCAACAGCACAGTTGGGCCGACCACAGCCGTGCTCAGGTCCCAGATCATAATATATTTCGGAACAAGGTCCACAGGGACCTTGACCAATTTCCCAAAAATTGTCTTCTTTTCCCAAGCGATAAATTTTTTCAGGCGGCAAGCCTATTTTTTTATGCCAAATATTAAAAGATTCATCATCATCATGATAAATACTGACATAAAGCCTGTCCTCCGGCAGCTTATATTTAGTCGTTACCAGTTCCCACGCCCAAAAGATCGCTTCCTCTTTAAAATAGTCGCCAAAGGAAAAGTTGCCCAGCATTTCAAAAAATGTCCCGTGACGCGCTGTACGGCCAACGCGTTCTATATCTGGCGTACGCACGCATTTTTGGCAAGTGGCAACGCGTGGATGGGGAGGCTTTTTTTCTCCCGTAAAATATGGTTTTAAAGGTGCCATACCCGCGCCAATTAATAATAAGGTGGGGTCATCATGTGGAATTAATGAAAAACTGGGTAAAACCAGATGGTCTTTCTCACGAAAAAAGTCTAAAAAAGTAGACCGGATATCTTTGGACAGCATGCCAAACCCTCCCTGAATTGTCTCAAAGACCATTATATAAGAGAAATATTATTTATGTCAATAAATGAGAAAAATCTGCGTCAGGGAGCTTTATCAGGTGCGGTTAGCAGCCAAATTAATAATATTTTTTAACAATATGCGGGCTATGGCAGTGAAAGGCACAGCAAATATTAAACCCCCTAAACCAAAATATTTTCCTCCAAGCAGTAAAACAAAAATAACAACTAACGGATGCAGGCCCAAGCTACGCCCTAAAATTTGTGGTGCTATTAACTGATTTTCCAGCTGCTGCACAATAATATAAACAATAACTATTTTCAGGGCTAGGGCAGGAGAACTAAGGAGTCCCAATAGAACGGCAGGGATGGCGCCAATGATTGGTCCAAAGTAAGGGATAATGTTGGTTAGGCCGGCAATGATGCCTAAAATTAATGCGAAGTCTAAACCTATTAGCAGTAACCCTAGATAGGTTAATAAACCTACCAAGCAGCAGATAATCAGCATACCACGAAAATATGCACCCAAAGTACTGTCCATTTCACTGCCTATCCTAATTACCCAGTTACGGTATTTCTTGGGGCAAAGCAAAACAGTTGATCTTTTCAGATTATCCATGTCACGCAGCACATAGTAAACAACCAAAGGAATGATAAAAACGGTAAACATATTGGAGAATAATCCTAAAACAATTCCAGTTGCACGTTCCAGTACCCCTTGTATGGTTTCTTGCAGATTTAAAATATTTTGGTCCAAAGCCAAACGAAGGCTTTCGGGTAAATTTATCCGCTGGTAATCAGAATGTAAATGGAGCAAAATGCTTTGAAAGCGTTCTGTATA
The DNA here is from genome assembly GCA_012800215.1 of Bacillota bacterium. Taxonomy (GTDB): domain Bacteria; phylum Bacillota; class Dethiobacteria; order Dethiobacterales; family Dethiobacteraceae; genus JAAZIQ01. The sequence goes on from JAAZJT010000014.1 coordinate 9,305, forward strand.
CTGAGGAATCATTTCGCCTAGCTTTTGAAGTTCAGTTATTAAAGTAGGAATAGCAGTAACACTAAAAATAAAACCGGCAATAAAAAGAATTGCATATATAAGTAAAATTCCCAGAGAACGAGGTATTCGGCGGCACTCCAGGAATTCAACCAAAGGGTTTAGTATATAAGCAACAATAGTGGCAAGAAAAAATGGCATAATAATTGTCAAGAGCAGTGCGCCTGTTCTTATAAGCCAGTATATAATCAGCAGTAGCAAAGCAGATGCTGCACTGATAACTATACAACGATAGCTGATACTAGGACTATTTTTTCTGGATTCCAAGCCGCTCACCCCCGTAGTCTATTTATCTATATGCGGGGAAAATAAACACATTCTTACTAGCTTAAAATGGTTTCTTCCAGCAGCTCATTACCTTGCTCCATCTCCGCCAAAGAAATAAGTGTCCCCTCTTCATCAACATAATATGCAGTAAACTCATTAGGTCCGTCCATAGTAAATTCTAGTAAACAGTTCCAACAGTAATATTGATTAGTACCTACTTTGCCCGTATCAACACTGTTGCACAAGGGACATTTCATAAAATCACCTCTTTTCAGTCACCAAGAATCAATACATCTTCCCCAATTTTTAACTGTAAGGCTTGTTCTACTACCGAGCGCCCTTTTAATAAATCATCAATTAGACCGGAAGAAAGTAGCCAGCCGGTGACGCGCCCACTGGATTCCTCAAAAAGAAAATCATCAACTATTCCCACTTCTCTTCCATTAGCAGAAAACATGCGTTTTCCTAAAACACGAAATGTATGTTGATGCTCTAATTCCGGAGGATCACCAAACGCCGGCAGGCCTTCCTCCTGAACTAAAATAGCATCAGTGCCCACGCTTAAAATTGCCCGGTAGGGGAAAATGAGACGCTGAGGCAGCCAACCGCCTCCTTCCGTCACTAAAGCAACTACGTTTTCCCCACGTTCATCTAGAAGCCATTCCTTGGCTTTACCCAACTCGCGACCGTTATTAATATAAATGACGGGCAAACCAATCATTTCCCGGGAAAAACGCACCATTACACCCCCACAGTATACCCTAATGTTATTTTCTTAATTCAGCTTGTATAATTCTCAAGTAATCTTAATAAGTCATAAGTATCTGTAAAAGGAATACCTTCTTCCAACTCCGGACGCACATCATCGCGAACTTCATAATCAAGCATCACATGCCGAAGAACACCACGGGGCGGCAGCCCATCGTAAATAGCGATATGACTGTCGTAGACTCCGAGATACCCCTGATATTCTAATTCCTGCGGGTAAGTTAAGTCGTCTACAGCTTCACCTGCTAGTAAATCTGCTCCCTCGGCAATATTGCGAAAAAAATAATTTTCGCTTTGCCATGCCGGACTATATTTACTTAATGCCAGACCTAACAGCAGGCCTAAAGTAAAGAGCATACCGCCATAAATTTTTTGTTTATCTCCTTGGAACATAAAAAACCCCCCTTTCACGGTCTTATCTTTATACATTTCCCGTGAAGGAGGGGTTTATACAGTTTTCCTACTCATTAGCTAAAGCTTCTGCAATATCCGCAGGCAAATCAAGATTTGTATAAACATTTTGCACATCATCATGATCTTCCAGCAGTTCAATCAGCGTCATTGCTTTCCTTGCTGCTTCAAGATCAGTAATCTCAACAGTAGTTTCTGGAATCATGGTTATAGCTGCTTCAAGAAAATTGACGCCCTGTTTCTCCAAACTTTCTTTAACAGTTTCAAAGTCTTCCGGTTCAGTATAAATTTCATAAGCATCTTCATTATTTTCAAAATCAGATGCACCGGCATCCAAAGCTTGCAGCATCAATTCATCTTCATCTACACCCTCTTTAGCTACTGTCAGAAAACCTTTGCGGTTAAACATCCAACTAACACACCCTGTCTCACCCAGGCTGCCACCACGCCGAGAAAAAATATGGCGAATCTCAGCTGCAGTCCGATTACGGTTATCTGTCAGAATATCCATCATTACTGCTGTTCCTGCAGGGCCGTATCCTTCATAAACAATTTCTTCATAATTAACGCCGTCTTGTTCACCGGCCCCCCTTTGCAGAGCACGTGTTATATTATCATTTGGCATATTTACAGAGCGGGCTTTTTGCAAAGCCAAGCGCAAGCGAAAATTACCATTGGGGTCACTGCCGCCCTGCCGTACTGCAGCCATTATTTCTTTTGATATTTTGGTAAAGATTTTACCTTTCTGTGCATCTGCTCGTGCCTTTTTATGTTTAATATTAGCCCATTTTGAATGTCCGGCCATTATAATCCCTCCCGCGTTTAGCTCATCTCCGTTTTTTCTTTCTTAATCTTAACATGATTGAGGGCAAAGCAGCAAGTAGAGGGAAAAAACTAGTTTTGCAAAACTTATAAGATTTAACGGTATAATTCCTGATAACGCTGATAAGCAGTACGAACCTTAAATAAAAATTGCCTCGTTTCCGGGAAGGGTATAGCCTCGCGGTCTGCATAACTGCCTGACCAAACACCCCTTGCCAACCAGCGTCCAACCTGCCCGCGCCCACCATTATATGCAGCAATCACAACATCAAGGCGTCCATTAAATTCTGCAGTAAGATTTGCCAAATACCAGGTGCCTAGACGAATATTAGTTTCCGGCTCCATAATTTGTTCCTTAGTTAATGGCCCGAGCTGCAGCTGCTGTGCGATCCAATGAGCAGTAGACGGCATAATTTGCATTAACCCTAGAGCACCTTTATGTGATACTGCTTCAGGGTTAAACTTGCTTTCGGTGTGTATAACTGCCGCTACTAATAAAGGATCAATCCGGTATTCCATGCCGTATTTCTCAATGGTCTGGCGGTATGGATATGGATAAAAAAGCCTGCCTAATTGCGGTGTTCGTAAAAGCATCACAAACAAACCCAGTATAAGCAGGGCAAAAAGCAAAAGCCGTAACGATTTTATAATTTCAGCCATTTACACACTCCTGCAGCAAGTGCTGCCATAGTATTTCCACCTGCTGTTTTGTTTCGGCAATTGTACCACTATTGTTAACAACAAAATCAGCACGCTTTACCTTTTCCTCCAAAGGCATCTGCGCAGCCAGTCGTTTATAGGCCTGATCCTTTGTCAGGTTACTTCTATTCATTAAGCGTAAAAGCTGCTGCTCGACCGTTGCCGTGACTACCACCACATAATCTACATCCTTATGAAAATCTGTTTCAAAAAGTAAAGGTACTTCAACTACTGCTATAGTGACACCTTGCAGCTGAGCTGCCTGTAAGTGATTGAGCATTAGTTGGTGAATTTCAGGATGAGTAACCTGCTCTAATAGTTTACGCTCCTTCTCATTATTAAAGACTAATTCAGCTAATTTTTTGCGGTTAATTTGTCCGCCAGTCTGTAAAATATTTTCGCCAAAATACTGCAGTATTTTTTCGTAAGCAGGCTGGCCAGGCTCCATAACCTGGTGCGCCAAGACATCTGTATCTATATGATAAGCTCCCTTTTGCGCTAATAATGCAGTTACAGTCGACTTGCCGGTGGCAATGCCGCCGGTTATTCCCACTACTAGCAATAAGACCCTCCTCACACTCTAATTTACTAGTATACCAATAAACCACTATTCTTACTTAAATATTTGCAATTGAACTGTAAATATTTCAATTGTAAATGCACTTCCTAGATATTTTAGCCGTCAAATGTTATAATCAAAAAGTATTTTGCCCCAAAAAATAAAAGGAGGTGCACACCATGTTGGATTTTAAGAATGCTGAAGATTTTACAAAAGTCTTTCAAGAAATTTTCCCCAAACTGATGCATTATTTAGAAACAGAAGAAATTAAAGAGTTATCCGGCCTTAATATCACACCGGGGCAAATTAACGCACTCCTTATTCTTCATCTGCATAACGGACTTACTATGGGAGAATTAAGCGCCGAAATTTATTTGGCAGAAAGTGCTGCTACACGTTTAGTAGATCGCTTAGTAAAAATGAATCTTGTAAAACGTAAAGGCGATATTAAGGATCGCCGTGTTGTACGTGTATATCTTACATCTTATGGCCTGCAACTAGCAAATTTGGTTTTTGAACGTCGTAAACATCGTTTTGATAATTTGGCCGCCCGACTTTTGCCCGAAGAGCGGGAAATGCTAGTTTTATCGGTTAAAGCCGTCTTACGTGTTTTCGAAGAACTTGAAACAGAAGCATTAATGAATACTGATGACAATTAGGCTGGATTAAATGTCCAGCCCTTTTATTGCATAATTAGCAATTAGTATTAACATTGTATTTTTATTACTATGATTAACAGCTATTGTTTATTTATTATTTTTCTTATGGCTGATACCTGCCCAATAATGTCTTTTTTACTAACAAGTGCCGATATCATGGCCGCACAAGGCACCCCACAATTGCGTACAGCCAAAATATTATTTTCATTAATACCGCCTATAGCCACTATAGGTTTAACCGATCTGGCAGCTACTAAAGCTAGAAAATCCAAACCAACAGGCTCTCCGGCATCACCCTTGGTATTTGTCCCAAAAACAGGGCCGACGCCAAGATAGTCAGCATCACTGGCGGCAGCAGCCTCTGCCTCTGCCAGTGAACTGGCAGAAACGCCAATCAGCATCTCCATCCCCACCAGTTTACGGACAACTTCTACCGGCAAGTCACCTTGCCCCACATGTACCCCATCAGCTTGTACAGCTAAAGCCAAGTCAACATCATCATTAACTATAAAAAGTGCTTTGGCTTCTTTACACATCTTGCTTAGTAGAAGACATTGTTCATATTTCTCCCGTTTTGACTTCTCTTTTTCCCGATATTGAACGATTTTAACACCAGCAGCCAGTAGCTGTTGTACAACTTCAATATTATTGCGTCCTGCTGACAGCGCTTCACAGGTTATAGCATAAATGTCTGTTTGAAAATAACTAGATTTGTCCATTTTTTCTCCTTCCAGCACAAACATTCTCTACACTATTTTATCCGTGGGATTATTCTCTGTGCAAGCAGTGCCGCCAAAAAGACTTTCAACAAGTCACCCGGAAGGTAAGGCAGCATTGAAACTGCAGCCTGAAGCAAATTAATCCGAAGTACCAACGACAATTGCACTAATCCTGGCAGATAGACAGCCAGTACACCGCCTGTAAAGCAGGCTACAGCCAAAGAAAGCAATGATGGATGCTCATTTTTCATAACTAATTTTCCTGTAATATAAGACCCACAAACAAAACCCCAGATAAAACCACCAGAATAACCTGCTAAAACACCTACCCCTCCTGTGCCTCCGGCAAAAACAGGTAACCCTATAACTCCTAGCAAAAGATATACTATCTGGCTAAGAGCAGCTCTGCGGGGACCTAAAATTACCCCTGATAACATTACCATTAAAGATTGTCCTGTTATAGGGGGCAGCCCCCCCGGTAAAGGAACTGCGATATAAGCTAAAATTACTGTTAATGCTGTAAAAGGAGCAATTAATACCAGGTCAGATAATGTCAATTCTCTTTTCATGCTTGCCTCCCGCAAATTGTTATGGGGGATTATAGCATGGTTGCTTTTTTATTGTCAAACTTTTAACGTTAGCTTGACTTCCATTCCTCTAACTAAAAAAGCCGGCCTTGCAGCCGGCTACACTGCTATGGATTTAGTTTAGGCAATTGTTACTGCAGGATCCAAATATACATCTTGAATTGCATTTAATAATTTAACACCTTCTGCCATTGGCCGCTGAAAAGCTTTGCGTCCGGAAATTAAACCCATCCCACCGGCACGTTTATTAATAACCGCAGTCCGCACAGCATCAGCAAAATCATTTTTGCCTGAGGCGCCACCCGAATTAATCAAACCGGCACGGCCAAGATAACAGTTGACAACTTGATAGCGTGCTAAATCAATAGGATGGTCACTGGTTAGTTCACTATACACTTTTTGATGGGTTTTACCAAAATCCTTACCTGCTTTTTTGCTTACGGCAGCATAGCCATTATTAACTTCCGGCAATTTTTGCTTAATGATATCTGCCTCCAGGGTAACCCCTAAATGATTTGCCTGGCCCGTTAAGTCAGCAGCTGTGTGATAATCTACACCATCAATCTTAAACGCACCATTGCGTAAATAGCACCACAGTACTGTAAACATACCTAATTCATGAGCCAATCTAAAAGCTTCTGTTACTTCCTGTATTTGTCGCGAAGATTGTTCAGAGCCAAAGTAAATTGTGGCGCCAACGCCTAGTGCGCCCATTTTCCATGCCTGCTCTACATCTGCGAACATTATTTGGTCATATGTATTAGGGTAAGTCAACAACTCATTATGGTTCAACTTAACAATAAAAGGGATTTTATGAGCATAACGGCGCGATACCGCCCCCAAAACACCAAGGGTAGAAGCAACGGCATTACATCCCCCTTCAATTGCAAGCTTTACAATATTCTCAGGATCAAAATAAGCTGGATTTGGTGCAAAGGAAGCCCCCCCGGAATGTTCAATACCCTGATCCACCGGTAAAATAGAGAGGTAACCAGTGCCCTTCAACCGCCCAGAATTAAATAAGGTTTGCAAACTTCTTAGAACCCGTGAAGGCCTATCGCTAATGCCGACCACTCTGTCTACAAAATCAGGGCCTGGCAGATGCAGCATTGACTGCTCAATTGTCGTACATTTATGTTCCAGTAAATATTGAGCATCATCACCTAACAACTCAGCAATATTCATCCTGATCCTCCTTTTTGTATTTACTTTAAACAAAGTCTTGATTATATAATTCTTTTATATAATTCTTTTATAGCTTACAGTTTCCTGCAACTACTAACAAGTAAAAATCGGGTATTCTATATTTTTACATACTGAGCTTACCTTGACAAAAACATAGAACCTCATATAAAATATGACTAACCTGTTTTATTTAGTTGACATAAAGCATAAGGTAAGACGCAATTTTCTGAAAATTTAATTTCATTGGCTCTCTCACTATGTGATTATTATAAACTATTAAGAAAGGAAGTGACCTATGCAGAGAACAAAATTTATTATTGTCTTGCTGGCCTTAGCGCTGTTTGTTACAACAGCACTTACCGGTTGCGGCAGCCAGAAAGAACAAGAAGGCATTACCTTAAAGCTGGGTTCACAAGGTTTCGTTGAGGTGGAAATTTTAGCTGAATTGGCTAAAATTTTGGTTGAAGAGCAGACACCACACAAAGTAGAACATGTGCGTAATTTAGGTTCATCTTTAGCTGCACATGAAGCCACTGCCGACAATCAACTGCAAATGAACAATAACTTTACCGGAACACTCTTCCTGGGATTGCTGGAACAGGAATTAACAGATGAATGGCGCGACCCGGACAAAGTGTTTCAGTACGTTAAGGACCAGATGATGGAAAAATATAATATGTTTGTCTTTCCCTCTTACGGATATAATAACACTTACTGCTTGGCGGTGCCACGCAAGTGGGCAGAAGAACACAATGTTACCAAACAAAGTGATCTGGCACCCTATGCCAAGGATATGACTCTTGCCATCACTGCCCCCTGGGCCAACATACCTGGCCAAGGATACAATGAGTACACAGAACTATATGGCTTTAAGTTCGGCAAAACAGTTGAAATGAATTCAAGTTTGATGTATATAGCCATTGAAAAAGGTGAAGTAGACGCCATTAACTGCTTCTCCACAGACGGACAACTTGTTGCTGCGGACTTAATCGCACTGGAAGACGATTTAGGGTTTAACCCACCATATTACGGCATCCTAATTGTCCGCAACGATGTTCTGGAGGAACATCCGGAAATTAAAGATGCATTGATGAAGGTTGACGGGTTAATTAGCACTGAAGAAATGCAGCAGCTGAATAAAAGAGTTGCCGTAGATCAGGAAGAGCCGGCAGACGTTGCCCGCGACTTTCTGGAGAAAAAAGGAATAATTTAGCATTAAGGCTAATTATGTGCTGTCCTAAGCTTTAGGACAGCACTTTTGTCTGTCGAAAATTATGATTTCAGAAATGAAATATTGGTTAAGAAGAGTTAAATAGTAATAAGGAATTTCAATTTAAAAGCAATATATAAAACATCTCTCTCCTGTATAATTAAGATGACTATCAGCATACAAGAAAGCTACAAAACAGGAGGCTTAAGGGATGAATAAAGACAGCAGGAAAAAACAATTGGCATTTGTGCTGACTGCATTAATACTATTATTTGCGACAGGAATTCTAACCATTAATGGTACACAAACTAAATTTCTTCATTACTGGTATGCCTGGCTCGGCGAAAAACTTCCCGCCACCGGAGAAAATATGGAAAAGCCAGACAATTCACCCCCTAATGAAGCGCCGCCATTAGCAGAAACCGATCCTGAGGAAGAAAGCAAAACACCCCCAGACAACCCATTACCCGAGGAGTCGCCCCCACCAAGAGAAGAAACTGACCCTCAACAAGAAAACGAAATTCCTCCAGATAATCCAACAGAAAATAAGGGAAAAAACCCTATTATTTATGTAGGGCAGCAGTTAATTATCCCTGGAGGGGAAAATACCACATCTTCCGCACAAGTAATTAAAGCCGGAATAAAAGCAAACAAACAAAAGCAAATAGCACTTACTTTTGACGCCGGATGGCTTTACGAACAAACTGAGGATTTATTGGCTGTTCTAGACGCCTATGAGGTAAAATCTACTTTTTTTATGCGCGCTTTATGGGTTGAAAACCATCCCGAGTTAGCAAAATTAATAAAAAGTAAGGGGCATATTATTGAAAATCATTCACTAACTCATGGGCATTTAACGCAAATGACCGATGAAGAAATTAAAAATGAAATTGTTACCGCAACCAAAATAATTCAAAAAGTAACAGGAAGTAACCCCGCTCTTTTTCGGCCACCTTATGGTGAGTATAATAGCCGCTTACTAAAAATACTGGCAGAGTCCGGATACCAATATGCCGTTATGTGGACTGTAGATTCCCATGATTGGGCTGAGGAAATAGGAGGGAAAAAAGTAACAACCGACTATTTGGTGGAACGGGTTCTACAAAACGCTTCTGACAAAGGCATTATTTTAATGCATATTGGCGGTTACAAAACTGTGGAAGCACTTCCCAGTATTATCGAAGGCCTACGTCAACAAGGATACGAATTAGTGACAGTAAATGAAATGCTGCCACCGGCCTCAAGCAATTTGTTATATACTGTTCAGACAGGAGACACACTTTATTCCCTTTCCAGACGCTATGGTGTAACAGTAGCAGAATTAATTGAGGCAAATAATTTGTAGAACAGCTGCATCACTTAAAGCCCCTTCCTGGCTTGGAAGGGGCTTTGTGCTGCTATTTTTGCTAATGATACTTTTTTAAGATGGCGCTTAAAGCCAGTGCCTGGCTGTAATCTCCTTCTATTTTTATCCGCCCGGTTAAAAGGGCCACTTTAGGATTTAATTCGCCAGAAGCTATTTTTAAAAAACCCTGATCGGAAATATAAATAGTACATGTTGGTTCAAATGGTGTTCCCTCTGCCCAGTATAATTGCTCATTTTCTATTTTTAACTGATAAGTTGCTGCTTGCTCACCAGTAATATTGAGTTCAAAAATAGCCTCCATACCGGTTAATTCCGGTGGTGCTTGATCCAGTTCTTGAATTAAATCATTAATGATATCTTCAACTGTCAAATAAAAACCTCCCTTCATCCGTACATTTTATACAAATCACAACACAGTGTGACATCATTTTTCCAAAATGCTCTTCACATTTTTTTGTTTAAAATGCCAATAACTACAATGATACATGCAATATAAAACAAAAAAAAATTATTTTTCTATATTATACAAACTAGCAATAATCCTTGTTACAGTCTTTTCAATAGTTAAGTCAGTAGTATCAACGCTACAGTCAGTATAATATTCGTACAACTTTGTCCTTTTATCGTACAAATCCTTTAAGTTTTCACCCTTGCCCATGACAACACCGCGGCTAGCCATGTTTTGTAACCTTTTTTCCAATTCAGACAAACTTACCTTAATATATACTACAATTCCGTTTTCCTGCAAATGCTGCATAGCGGCCCGACTGTAAACTGCACTACCACCTGTTGCAATCACACAATTATGTGCTTGCAGGCTTAACAAGACATCTTCTTCAATTTTTAAAAAACCATCTATACCATCCTGATCGAGGATATCCTGCAATAATCGCTGCTCTTTTTCCTGCAAGATTAAATCAGTATCTATAAAGGACATTCCCAATACTTTTGCCAAAAGCACTCCCAGTGTGCTTTTACCGGCTCCCGGCATGCCTATCAGCACAATATTTTTCTTTTGCACAGCCAACCCCTCTTAGTAGTTTTTAAGCTAAAGCTCACTAAACAATTCTTTAAGCTGCCAAAATATCCTTTTTTCTATAACTTGGTTTATTAAAATTAAAATTTTAGCCTGAAGCCCGCCATTTGGCGGGCTTCAGGCTTGCAATGAGGAAAAATTGGTTAAAGGAAATACTATGAGTATCAACACTTGGGGGAGTGTTCATACTCTGTCAAATCCATCCTGCAGCATTCTTCACAGTCTGCATTATTTTGCAGGCACTTTTTAACAGGATAAAGCTAATTTACTCTGCAAAACATAGCTTTTTCGCTATTTTTTCTTTTCACTATATTGTAGTAGCAAGAATCATGCCAAAATAAAACAGAACCTTTATAAACAAAGATTCTGTTAAATACCGTACTTCTCAAGTTTGTTATATAAATTTCGCACAGAAATACCCAGCCTACGTGCTGCTTCTGTTTTATTACCTTTGGCACTCTGTAAAACATTTTGCAAAATATTTTTTTCCCATTTTGCGTGCATTTCGGACAGTGTCTCACCCTGATAAAAGTGTGCTCCCCGCTCACTGTCACTTTGGTGCGGCGTACTTAAGGAAAACATTAAGTGACGCTTTTCTACCAACTTTTCATCTTTATTTAAATTAATAAGGGCGCGGGCCATTACATTCTTTAATTCACGTACATTGCCGGGCCAGTGGTAATCCTGCAGCATTTTAGCTGCATCCGGCGTTAGTTTTGCACCTGGACGGTTATAATCCTCGCCCAAGACATGTAAGTAATGCTCAGCAAGTAGGGGAATATCCGCCTTTCTTTCTACCAGTGCCGGTATATAAATTGGAAAAACATTAAGACGATAGTAAAGATCTTCACGAAATTTTCCCTCTGCAATTAGCTTTTCCAGATCTGCATTAGTAGCGGCTATTACGCGTACATCAACCGTCAGAGGGCGTGCTTCACCAATACGAATAATTTCTCCTTCCTGCAGTACACGCAGGATTTTAGCTTGCAAACTCAAAGGCATCGTGCCAATTTCATCAAGAAAGATCGTGCCACCGCTGGCCTCTTCAAAAATACCCTTCTTGCCTTGTTTGCGAGCACCCGTAAAAGCACCTTCACTATACCCAAAAAGTTCACTCTCTAAAAGCCCTTCCGGGAAAGCACTACAATTAACACGTATAAATTGTTGACCACGCCGCGGGCTGGCATGATGAATGGCATGAGCAAAAAGCTCCTTGCCTGTGCCTCCTTCACCCCGTAATAATACTGTAGCCGGAGTAGCAGCAGCTACTTTGGCCAGCTGGACTGCCTGCTTAATTACCGGGCTCTCACCAATTATATCATCAAAGGAATATTTTGCTTCCAGCTGTCGCACCTTTTGTTTAGCCCGCTGCAGTTCATCAGACAAAGCACGCACTTCGGAAACATCGTGAATAATACCGACACTACCCCGTAATTTATTATGAATATATAAAGGGGCACAGGAAACCATAACATGGCGCTTATAACGGCCAACCTTCATTGGTACGCCCCTTACCGGCTTTCCCGTTTCTAATACTTTTAAATGAACACTTTCGCCCTCTACAATATCGACAGCAGCAGGTTTATTTAATACATCAGCTTCCTTCAAGCCGGTTACCTGCAAATAAGCATTATTAAAAAGAATACCATTGCCGTTTTCATCAACTACGGAAATTGCATCTTGGACAGAATTAATAATTGTCCAAAGAATTAGACACATTTCGTCTGCCGGTAAATCCTGTATCATTTTTGCTGCAGCACCCCCTTCGGTATAATTATACCACTTCTTCTACCCCCAAACTATGTTTTTCGGGGGAAGAGGACATCACTTTGCAAAAGAGCTTTGAGTTGAGAAAAAGGAAGCTGCCCCGGAGCAGATGCCTTTGGCCCTGCGGCAAAGGTTATGGCTGAACCAAAATAAAAACCAACTATTCGGCTTATTGCGCCCAGCTCTGACATAGCCATTGTAATACATGGGATTTGGGCATATTTTTCTGTAAAACGAAGAGTAGCTGCCAATAGATTGAGGACATCCTGTCTGCTGTTAGGCATTACCGCCATTTTAACCAGATCGCAGCCAACTGCCTGCATTTTAGTCAGCGTTGTCACCATTACATCGCTTGGAGGAGTCATTTTAAAATTATGTGTTGAAAGAATAACACGTACGCCATATTGTTTTGCAGTTGTTTTTAACGGCTGTAGCTTTTTAGAGTCTATACTGTATTCTAAATCAATGAAGTCAGGCTGCGCCGTTTGCAGTAAGGAATGCAAAATTGCAAGGCGCACTTTTGTATCAAGCGGTCTAAACCCTCCTTCTGTATAATCTCTGCAGGTAACAATCAGGGGAAAATCTGCAATTATCTCCTGCAAAGCTGCGTAAGCTGTTAGAACTTGACTGATATCTTCCACAGCATCAAAATAATCTACCCGCCATTCAATAAAATCCGGTTGAAGTTGTGCCACGAACTTAGCTTCTGTTAATAAATCTTGTAAAGAAGCAGCAACCAGCGGTACACAGATATTGGAAGTTTTACCGTCAATAACTCGTCCTTTTACTGTAATTGCGACTTTATTCTTCATACTTCACCTCACCATTACTATCTTAATATGAATAAAGCGTGTATTTATTTATTACACGCTTCCTTTTTCTAAAATAAAATAATATTTAAGTTATTAAAATAGTATTCTATGAGTGCTGTACTGTCAAGTTTATAAACACACTTAGCCAAGTACCACATCTAAAAACATCATTACCACAAAGCCAATTAAAAGAGCATGCGTAGCCAACTTGGAATTACTTCTAGCTTCTCCATAATTATTTTGGCTTTCCGGTATAATTTCATAGGCTATCACAAATAGCATAGCACCTGCAGCAAAAGCTAAGGTATAAGGCAATAATGGTCGCGCAAATTGTACTAATCCAATACCTAGTATACCACCAATCGGTTCAACCAGGCCGGTTGCAAATGCAATTAACAGAGCCTTCCAGCGAGGAAAGCCTTCCCTAAGTAAAGGCAGAGCAATGGCTAACCCTTCCGGCATATTTTGCAAACCAATACCAATTGCCAATGTTAAACCATTGGCAATTTGACCATCGCCAAATCCTACCCCCACAGCCATGCCTTCGGGAAAATTATGAATGGTAATGGCTAAAACAAATATCCAGACTCGCCTTAAACTGGGGCTCATAATTAACATGCCGCCTCTTTTGCGTGCTTCATCTACAGGCCCCACCTGTAGGTTTGTGCTTGGGAAAAACTTATCCACAACATCCATAAAAAAACCGCCGATTAAAATGCCGGCAATAGCAATGCTGGCACCACGTATACCCTGCCCCCCCGCTTCAATAGCTGGAATAATCAGGCTAAAGGAGGTAGCAGCCAACATAACTCCAGCTGCAGCACCTAGCAGCGCATCTAGAACTTTCTTCGGTACATCGCGAACAAAAAGAACTGGCAGGGCTCCAATTCCTGTAGCCAAACCGGCTAGTAAACTTGCCAGGAAACCTACCCAAATAATATTATACTGAGATAAGTACGCCACCAATTTCTGTTTCACCTCTCATGCTTATTCCTAATCATCTTATGGCTACTAATGATAAATGGTGAGCAGGAATGGAGGTTTTTGTAGCGTACAGGTACCATAAAGAAAGAGCAGGCCTATTACCTGCTCTTTCTTTTTAATATGGCATTTTTATATTTAGTTTACTATAGCAAATCTCGCCGTAATTCCGCTGCAGAACGTTTAGATAAATAAGATAACGGAATATCAAAAACAGTTTTTGCTCCCACCTGGCCCTCTTTATTTAAGCGATATACTGCCCGGGCATAAGCTACTAAAACACTTGATGTAAATTCCGGATTACTTTCAAGCTTTAAAGAAAACTCCATCATTTGTTTATGTTCAAGTCCATGCCCTGTCCGCCCACTGTGAATAACAAAACCACCATGTGGCATTTGACTGTGCTGCTGTTTAAATTCTTCCTCTGTAATAAAATTGACTATTGTCTCATATTCGGCAAAATAATCAGGCATAGTTTTAATTCTTTGTGATATTCTTTCTAAATCAGCACCTTCCTCTGCCACCACATAACATTCCCGTAGATGTTTTTCTCTGGCACTCAGATGGGGGTTTTCCCCGCTTCTGACGCGATCTATGGCCTCCTGTACCGGAATTGTGTACTGCACAGCATACTTAACACCTTCGATCCTTCTAACGGCGTCAGAATGGCCTTGGCTGACGCCGCGACCCCAGAAGGTGTAATCAACCCCTTCAGGAAGAATTGCTCCGGCCAACATTCTATTTAAAGAAAATAATCCGGGATCCCAGCCAACAGATATGGCAGCAGTGGTGCCATGAGCCTTGGCCACTTTATCTACGGCAGCAAAATGCTCAGGAATTTTGGCATGATTATCAAAGCTATTTACTAAATTAAAACGTACTGCAAAGGTAGGAGTTTGTTCCGGTAAATCGGTGGCTGAACCACCGCACAAAATCATAACATCTATTTTGCCCTGATATTTGCCTGCTTCACTAATATGTAAAACCTTTACTTTCTGATTATGAATCTGTAAACTCTCCGGAGCACGGCGCGTAAATACAGCTACCAGCTCCATATCATCATTTTGCGACAGTGCTGCCACTGCACCTTTACCCAAATTACCATAGCCAACAATCCCAACCTTAATGCTTTCTGTCATCTTTTTCCCTCCTGCTGAAGAAACTTTTCTAACCTAGCTATTTCTCATGGCATCGATGGGATCCAGTTTTATGGCCCGGTTTGCAGGATACAAACCTGCAATCAAACCAATGCCCATACTAAAAACCAAAGCAAACAAAACAAGCCAGGGCGGAATTAAGGATATCTGAAACATATTTTCCGGATCCATTCTTGAAAACATCATCGCCCCAACATATTTATTCAATAAATAAGACAAAAAATAACTTAAGCCAATACCTAGCATTCCACCCATTAGACCAATCAATGAAGATTCTGCTAAAAAAAGGGTACGTATATCTGCAAATGAAGCACCAACCACTTTCATGATGGCGATTTCTCTTGTTCTTTCGTAAATTGACATTACCATAGTGTTAGTAATCCCTATGGCAGCAACTAAAAGCGTGATGGCACCTATACCCCCCAAAACTGCCTGCATTTGCCGCGCCACATTTTCAATCCCTTCCAGATTATCGGCCATAGAACTGGCATTAAAACCGCGATCGCGCAGTTCCTGACTAATATATTTCGCATAGCTAACATCTTGCGTGCGCACTAAAGCAAAAGAATACTGATCATCTTCCTGGCCGGGCATATCGCGAGGCAGCTGAGGCAAGCCAACCTCTTTGCCTGGAGGTACCGGGTGATTGCCACCCATTCCCTGCATTGTAAAATCCCGCATTTTTTTTATTTCTTTTATTGGCGCAAATACGGACCAAGCATATTCCATCGATTTATCACTAAGTATGCCCACCACATTAAGGCTGTATATACGCTTTTGCTGCCTCTGATTCATCAAGGTAACAGCAACACGCTTATCTAAAAGCTCCAGGGGGTCGCCTTGTTCCCATTCCATTTCCCGACCTGGCTGCTGTTTGGGGTCATGGAAATTATCTATTACTCTGCAGCCTGCCACCACATTAAATTGATCGTTCTCGTTGAGTATGCGGCCGTGTTCAACATTAAAGTCCATTAACTCCATTGTGGCAGCATCAATACCAATTAATTGTAAATAACCTGTTTTTCTACCTAGCTTAGCCTCCCCCCCTACTTCATAAGCAGGGGAAACGGCCAGTACGCCTTCAATTGCCTTAATTTCTTCAATTGCTTCATCTGTCAGCTTACGCTGTTTATTTTCTTCAGGCTCGCCCGGATAAGAATAAGCCTGATGCACCCTAATCATATTAAGGCTGCCCCATTGTTCCATTTGTTTCTTTTGTGATTCTACCAGCCCAATACCCAAGGACAGCATCACTACTATGGCAGTAGTACCTATGATTACCCCTAAAACAGTTAAAATAGTGCGTCCTTTGCGACGCCAAAGATTACGATTAGCCAAAACAAGCAAATCATAACTCTTCATCAAACATCTCTCCACGTTTTACTCTCTTGCGGTAGACTACCAACCCGATTAGTGCCAATATCAGGACGATCGAGCCGATTAGTAGGATTTTTCCCAAACCGCTTCGTGGTGTGTCCACAGGTCTTTCAGGGCCTACCGGCATTCCCGGATCTCTAATTTCCATCTGCTGTACATTTAATTCAAAGGGATACTCTGTAACTACTTCTTGGTTTGAATTATCTGTATAAGTAAAAATAACTTTTCCGGTTAATTCACCTTCTTGCTGGGGAGTTATATATGCCTGATAAAATTCGCTTTGCCCAATTTCGAAACTTGCCAGAAAGTAAGAGGCATTTTCCTTGGGGAAATCCCCCTCTATATTAACCATTAAATTTTTGAGGGCAACTTTTCCTACATTAACAAACTCCACACTAATGGGAGTGGGCTCGTTCAGTGCGGCAACAGGCGGCACTTCTACACCAACTACCTGCAGACGGCTTTCCTGCAGCACTGGGATATTCACCATTTCGGAAACTGAATAAGCCGTTCCCTGCTGATCTTCATACAGTATTTCCAAAGGTACTAAATAAGTTTTAGCCGTTGCATTGGGATCCACATAAATATCTATGGACTTGGTATATGTACTTTTGGCCCCTATTCGCTCCACATAAAAGCTGTTACTGCTGTTTACAGGCGAAAATACAGTGCCGCTGGCACTCTCTTCAGACGGAATAGCCGCCAAAGAAAGCTTTAGGTTACGAACTTCCCTGTTACTACTGTTTTCTACATATAAAGTTAACTTAACAGTATCACCGGCTAGGATACTATTTTGTGATAAAGTATATTTTTTGAGGAAAACACGCGGCGTACCCACTGCTGCCGGTGCTGCTTCAATACCTAAATCCTTAGCGGTAACAGTTATGATTTCATCAAAGCTAACTTTTTCTGTTTGCGAAAGTGCACAGGTGACATTTACAGGAATAACAAAAACAGGACTCTCTGTAGAAGTTAAACCCATTTTTATAGTTATTTCCTCACTTGCTCCTGCTGCAATATCTTTGATCTGCAAAACATTACTATTCCCTCGCAGAAAAACTTGTTCACTATTAAAATGCAGGGCGACATTTTTTGCAGCAGCAGTGCCCAGGTTTTTCAGGGAAAATTTTAAAGTAAATTCCCCGCCTTTATAAGCTGAAACACTAAATGTGCCTATCCGTAAAAGTACCAAATCCTCAAGAGTCGGTTTTTCCTGCACTTGCAATAAAAGTGCATTCACAAAATGCGTTTCTAAAACTTCTCCGCTCTCAGCTAATATTTGCACTTGAGCAATATCCGTTAAACCAACCTGATCACATTTGCCGTATAGAATTACTTCTCTTGCCACTCCTGCTTCTAAGCCTAAAAGCAATTCACTTTCGGCCACCATTTTCCCTCCGGAGGAAAGCGCAGTTAATCGGATTTTATTACTTGTCTCAGGTGTTAAACGCACATTTACTGCAAATTGTTCACCAACAATAAGCTGCAGTGGCTCTGTTCTTAGCAATTCTACCACTGACTTGTTGTCAGTTTGGACTTCATTAGCCTGTACTGCTCCCGCGAAGATAACAAGAATCAAGAATAAAAACAAAAAAAATGCAAATAGCTTTTTTAACATTTATTTCCCCCCTAGTTCTTCAGATACGATTTTACCGTCTACCATAAAAATTATTCTGTCAGCATAGTTGGCCACATCCCGATCATGAGTAACCATCAGTAAAGTCTGTCCTAGTTTTTTAACAGTAGTTTGAAGGCTGCACATAATATCATGGGTAGTGTGGGAGTCAAGATTTCCCGTCAATTCATCCGCAAAAATAATTCGTGGTTGATGTACTATAGCTCTGGCAATGGCTACACGCTGTTGCTGCCCGCCACTCATTTCAGTGGGCTTGTGTTTACGGCGGTCTTTTAAACCCATATGTGTTAAAACAGCTACAGCTCGCTTCGTGCGCTCCTGTACCGGCACATTATCAAATATCAAAGGCAGCGCTACATTTTCCTGCGCCGTTAAAGAGGGAATTAAATTATATGATTGAAAAATAAAACCCATTTGCTTGCGGCGAAAGGCAACTTTTTGCCATTCCTTCAGTTTATTTAAGGTGACATTACGGAAAACTACCTCACCCCGGGTTGGCTTTTCTAAACCTGCCGCCACATTCAACAATGTCGTTTTGCCACTGCCTGATGTGCCCAGGATGGCCACAAATTCCCCTGCCTCTACCGCTAAATTCACGCCATCAAGTGCAGTAACAATCTCTTTCCCCACACGGTATTTTTTAACAACATTACGCAATTCCAAAATTGGCAACCTTTTCACCTCGCTACAAGTGAATATTTTGCACATAACCCCCTTATTCCTGCCGCTTTAACCCCTGGTTTGAGTAAAATAGCAATTTTTTTTCTTTTTTTGCCTACGTAAAAATATTCGCGTTTGAATAAGGCGAAAGTAAAAACGGGCAGGAAATATTAACATTTACTGCCCGTTTATAGCTATAAAAATTAAACAATTTACAAATTTTTATCGCACAATACATTTAGTCTGCCAGGTAAAATGCCATACGTAAGCTCTTTCACTTCCTCTGCAAATAACTCTCCATCGCAGTGAGCTGGAGAAGGTCTTTCCAGGCATATTCGAATGTAAGTCGCATGAATCTCACGAATACCTTCGGACTGTACAAATGTACCTTCTGGTGACATCGCTTTCGGTAAAACAAGCAGGGTACTTAACGCTGACTTTTTATATGCCAGGACAGCTGTAAGTTTACCATCAAAGGGGTCAGCATGAGGTGCCATATAAAACAAACCTCCGGTACGGGGAGCATTACCTACCGATATTAATGATAGTGGCCCTTCATACTCCCCATCGTCCCATTCCACTCTAGCCTGCCAGGTTGGGTGGTGAAAGATCCCTTTTAAGGCTGCTACCAAGTAACGGGGAATACCTTTTAACCATTTAATTTCTTGCTGAATTGTAGTGACATAAGGTTCTAAACCAATGGCTGAATTATTAACAAAATAACGATCATTTGCCTTACAGACATCCAAAGGTAGCGTTTTGCCAGCAGCTATTACCTTTGCCGCTTTTTCTAAATCAAGGGGCAGACCGAGATTACAAACCAAGTCATTTGCAGTACCTAGCGGCATAATCCCTAAAGTGCCAAGATGTTCTTCGCCATATGCCCGGGCAAGCCCATTTACGACTTCACCAATCGTACCGTCACCCCCCGCAGCAATAATCGGGGAATAGCCTTCCCTGGCGGCCTCACTTGCCAGCTGCACTGCCTGTCCGTGTTGTTCGGATACAGCCAATGAAAAATCAACACCGGCAGCTTTCAATGCTGCTGCTGCCTCCGGCCAGCGTTTTTTTGCCCGCCAACGATTCGAATAGGGGTTCAAAATTACTTTAGCCTTCATTTGTTTTCCTTTTTGTTGTTTATTTTAATCAGTCTAAATTTTCTATTACTTATTCTCCCTGCAGCCATTATAGCATAAAGGTAAAAATAATTTCACTATATATTCATGCAATACAGGTTTTAAAAATTTTAAAAAAATAAACGACATATTTTAACAAATAACATAAGCTGAATCGTTTATAATGAAATAAATTGAAATTAGATTACTTTGGTTAATAACGAAAAGGCAAACCTATCCGAAAGGTAGGGGCGCAAAGCCACGGGTCTAAAACAGGTTAGTGCTGTTATGATAGCCGGGTTGCCGAAATTTGAGCAAGGTTAGCCTGCTTGCGCATTTTTTGGCATGCAGGTCTTTTACTTTTACGTTTTAATTACCATACATAAAAGGATGTGAAGTAAATGTATCCAACTAAGCACTACAAGGCCGCCAGAATATCACTTAGACAGGGTAATGAAAGAATATTTATCAGGCTGTGTGATATTATTTTCTTAGAAAAAAGTACCCGCTACACTATTATCCATACTGAAAATGGTATTTTTAAAACACGAGATACTCTGCAGGACTTTGAGAAAAAGTTAGGTGCTTTCTTTTTCCGTTCCCATAAATCCTATCTCATTAATATTGAAAAAATTGAACGCATTATTAACTTTTCTGGTTCCTCATACCATGAAATTAAGTTCACTAATTACGATAAGAGCGCATTTTTAAGCCGTGCTAGGATTAACGAATTATTAAAACTGCTGGAATCTGTTTATTTGATAGACACTGATCAGTAATGCTATATACAAGCAGTTATTGATGCAATTCATGCATCATATGGGACATGTTGCAGTGAACATGTTGGAACATATCTATAGTTTATGTTACAATCAGGTTGAAATTAAATGAAAGGAAGTGAGGCAATATGGAAGTATAGCCCGCAGGTTATGTAGATTCCTTATGTAAAAACAGAATACCGGTTGGCAAAGTTATGCGTAAGATGTGATGCAAGGTGAGAAATATCATATTGTGCTTACTAGCTTAGTTGCCACTACTATTTGTAAAAGACCTGCCTGTTATCAGTGGAGGTTTTTTTGTCTCTTAAAAAAAATACTCTGTCTGAAGGGGGGTTGAAATATGTCCGATTTTTTTACTTATGAAATATTAAAGACGTCTACAGGTGCCATTGCCGCTACAATTATTACCGTTCATTTCTTAAAGGATATTAAATATTTACAGAACATTCCTGTTCGCTGGCTAACAGTAGTTGTGGCAGAGTGTATAGTAATACTGCCAAATATGTTAACAGAAAACTTTTACATTAATGATTTACTCCTATATATTCTTAACGGTTTGTTGGTTGCCGTGTCGGCGATAGGAGGATTACGGCTAAAAAAAAGATTTGCCCCGGATAATCAGTCGCTAAAAATCTCATCCGGGACAAATGACTACCACAAGGGTAGCATCTAAAACTATTGTACTCTTATACAAATATAACGTAAAGAATTATTTTCTTCAAGTTCTTTTTTAAAAAAATACCTTCTACCAGTCTCCGGCAGACTGGTGAAGGTATTTTAATGCAACAAGATTAAATTAACAGAAACATAACAAAGGCAAACATGGCTTCTTCATAACCCTGCATCCGGGGTGCCATTGCCTTTTCTTCTCTTTCACTAATTTCAGGATGCTCCGCTTTATATTCATCCCAAGTTTTATAATATTTAGTTTGCATATTCATGCAACCCTCCTTAATAGTTGGCATTTTGTCCGACATAATCCAGTACTGCTTTTATGTTTTCGGGATTAACGCTGCCTAATGTCAGAGGAGATTTATCAAAATTGAAGTAATATCTGCCGCCCGGAGCCAAAATATCGATTAGTTCTTTAGCTTTGTCAATACATTCATTAACTGTACCTGTATATAATAGGGTAACCGGGTAAAAGCCTGTGATAATATGCTTACTGCCAACCTTTTCCTTAGATAGTTTCGGATCTCCAAATTCAAACCACATAATTGTGTTTTCCGGCAGCTCATATAAGTAATCAAGATAACGCATCCAGTCCTGCTCAACAAAAAGCAGCGTCGGAATACCCATATTGGCGAATGCTTCTACACACTCTTTAAAAGTAGGCCAATAAAGGCGGGCAAAATCTTTCTCCCGCATATATGGCGCCATATGCAGCGGCATAAATACTGCAGTGTTTGGTGCCGGAACTGCGGGCGTTCCCATTTTGATTAGAAGCGGTGTCACTGCTTTGACTGCAGCTTCTACTTTTTCCGGAATTCTGCGGACATCTTTCATCATGTTCCTAAAACCTCTGAGCTGGTCTGCTACAAAATCAAATGGTGCAGAAGGTGCGGCAGTAAATAAGTTGGCATTGGCGTAACCATATTTTTGGCTTAATTTAGCAGCAGTCATGCCTATATTGCCAAACTCATCATTAAAAATTTTAAAAGCTTTGGCCATTGCTATGGAACGATTCTGTGGATCGGTATCCAGATTGGCATAAATTCTCGGCAAAATCTTTTCCATAATACAATCATATGGTGAAGCAATA
>JAAZJT010000015.1 GCA_012800215.1 Bacillota bacterium
AAAAAAAACCTGAAAATTATGAGCTACAGACATTAAGAGAGTATCTTCAATGTGAACGTTCTTTATTAAAAGCATCAGAAAATTTATTTATTCATCGCAACACACTTTTATATAGAATCAATAAAATAATAGACAATATGGATTATAGCCTAGATAGACCATATACAAGGGAATATATCCTTACGTCAATTAGAATCCTTAAACTGTTCTGCAATAACCAGGTAAACTGTGAAGATTTATTATAAACTAATGTAACTTCTGGCTTTATTCACGCATAAACATTTTCGGTTTTCAGGTGCATACTTGAAAACCGTTTTTTAATAACTGGTAAGTAAATAATTTTTATTTCCAAAAACACAGCTATAAGAACTTTCCCGGTAAGTTTTTCTTTTCTGAATACAACTTTTTCAAAGTATTTATCCTTCTGAATACTGACAAGTCTTGTTATGCTTGCCGTTGGCAATAAAAAAAGCGGCTTAGGAACCTAAGTCGCTGTAAATCATTTTTATAAATGACTTTGTGTCAGTTCATCGACCCTTTGAATTAAATACTCTGTTTTTTCAATCACCTTTAGAATTTCTTCCGCTTCCGGATTCACCAATTCATCAACGGCCTGCTTTATCTGATTGAAATTTTCAATCACCCACTCGCAATCTGTGGCAGACGAAAGCGGGCGATCATTAATCAGTAAGGATTTTTTCCCGTCTGCTCCACAAATAACTTTTATCGGCATTTCCCCGATAAAGAGAAGAGACCTTGTGGGAACATCTGCCAACAACTTATCTAGTAAGTCATAAGTTTTGAGTAAAAGTTTTTCCCGCAATTGTTTTTCCTGTCTTCTGATACTATCTATATTTCTCGTCATGAATGTTAATCCTCTCCAAAACTTTACTAGCATTAGTTTTAGGAGAAAACTGTCTATTCATACATCAAGGATATGGCTTCTTACCTTATGCAGACGAAAAATAACACTTTATCTATCATTACACTTAAACATTACTCGGCCACAATTTACGAAATAAAAAACCGCTTTCGCGGTTTTTTAAACTTTATTTAACTCAGCGAGCAACTTATCTGCATCAATGCCATGAACCATGGCAGCCTGGGCTACACTTTCCCCAGTAGCAGCACCGCACCCAATGCAGTGCATACCTGCAGCCATAAAAACCTTCAGTGTTTTAGGGTTTAAACGCAGGACTTCTGCAATGGTCATGTCTTTGGTGATTTTTTGTTCCTGTTGGCTCATTTTTTTCCACCCCCAAAATATTGTACCTTGCATTTTCCTTATCGTCAATACTGCTGCCAATTATTTGTTTTTCTACCATTGTTTAAACTGCAAGGACTCAAAATTATTATTTCCACTCCGGCAGATAATCAAACAATAAACTGCTGAAGAAATATACCAGTATTATACTTGTAATACGCAAAAAGGAAAAGCTATAATATAAGTAAGATTTATAATTCTTTTATCAATAATTTGAAAGTGGGGGAGGGGGCAAATCTCTTGCAAAATAAACTCACCAAAAGAATAGTGCTCTTAATAACTGCTTTAGGTGCATTTATGACACCTTTTATGTCTTCCTCGGTAAATGTGGCATTGCCTTCCATCAGCAAAGAGCTTGGCATGAGTGCAGTAGCACTAAATTGGGTAGCATTATCTTATACCTTGTCCACAGCGGTTTTCACTTTGCCTTTTGGCAGGGCAGCCGATATTTTAGGGCGTAAGAAGATGATGATTTGGGGCGTTACGATGCTCACAGCAGTTTCCGCCCTCTGCGGCTTCGCCCTGAATCCAGCCATGCTGATAACCGGTCGGATATTACAAGGCATCAGCGGTGCCACCATTTCCGTTAATTCCGTTTCCATCTTAACTTCAGCCTATCCGTCAGATGAACGAGGTAAAGTGTTGGGCTTAAATGTTGCCATGACATATGCCGGCCTTTCCACCGGTCCCTACCTGGGAGGACTTTTAACAACTAATCTTGGCTGGCGCAGTGTTTTCTTTTGTACTGTACCCGTTGGTATTGTCTTACTTGCCTTACTGTTGGCAATTAAAGAAGAATGGGCAGGGGCACCCGGTGAATCCTTTGATTACCGGGGAGCATTGATTTATGGTATCTCCCTAATTGGAATCGTCTGGGGGTTTTCCATCATCCATACTGCTTGGGGCATTGCTTTGATGGCAGTTGGCCTTTTGGCTGCCCTTACCTTTGTTTTATTTGAAAAGAAAGTTAAGGACCCTATTTTAGATATTTCTCTTCTTCGTTATAATAAAGTATTCAGTTTTTCATCACTAGCTGCCCTTATTCATTACAGTGCCACTTCTGCCATTAGCTACCTGTTCAGTCTCTACTTACAATATATTAAAGGGTTTGATCCGGCTCAAGCCGGTTTAATTCTCATTGCCCAACCCTTAATGATGGCTCTTTTCTCTCCTTTGGCTGGCAGAATTTCCGATAGCATAGCACCACAAAAAGTTGCCTCCTTGGGTATGGCTATTACAGGGTTAAGTCTGCTTTCCTTTACCTTCTTTAATGCCGATACACCCATAGCTTTGATAGTAGGGAGTTTGTTAGTGCTTGGTTTTGGCTTTGCCCTCTTTTCATCTCCCAACACCAATGCTGTTATGAGTTCCGTTGAAAAAAAGCATTATGGCATAGCATCAGGCATCCTTGGTGCTTCCCGCACACTTGGGCAAAGTTTAAGTATGGGGATAGCATCTTTGGTGATGGTACTGTACGTTGGCGGCAAACAAATCAGCACACACAATCTGGCCAAATTTCTTACAGGCTTTAAAGCCACCTTTATCATTATGACAATATTATCTATCGCCGGTATCTTTGCCTCTTTAGCCAGGGTCAAAGCAAGCCCGGCTGGGAATGAAAAAACGCAGTCATCCCAGCAGGAATAAGGAAGCTAAATATACCAAACATAGGAAGGTACAGGCAGAAAAAAGAGAATAATTACATAAACTTGAATCTGGCAATTAGTTTTATTATAATGAGAAGCGCAGTACTCTTTTTATATGTCTCAAATACACATAAACTATGCGCTTGCCAGAAGCTTGCTGCTCATTGGCAGGACAAGCTCTAATGAAGCCTATCGGTATGCCTTCTGGCTGGAAGGAGAACAAATGACAACACTTTTTGAATTACTACAATCTATCCCTGTTCTAGAAACTTGGCATCTTAAAGATATAGAAATTAAAGGTATTGCCTATAATTCCAGAAATGTAGCTCCGGGCGATATTTTTGTCTGCATTAAAGGCTATAAAACTGATGGCCATAAATATATCTTAGGCGCCATAGCAAATGGGGCAGCAGCAGTTGTAGTAGAAGATTACCAAGCTGGCTGGGATATCCCCCAAATTCGCGTCGCTAACAGCCGTCAGGCCTTGGCTGCCTTAAGCGACAAATTTTATGGCAGTCCTTCTAGGGACATGAAAGTTATTGGCTTAACGGCCACCAACGGAAAAACTACTACATCTTTTATGACTAATGCTATTTTAGAAAACTATGGATTTAGGACAGGGCTAGTCGGGACAGTAGTAATAAAGTATGGAGATTATTACGAGCCTTCCCAGCTGACAACTCCCGAATCATTAGATTTGCAATATCATCTGGCTCAGATGAAAAAACAGCAAATTTCTCATGTCTGCATGGAAGTCTCTTCTTCCGCCCTGGAACTTAATAGAGTTAGTAATGTGGCCTATGATATTGTGGCCCTTAATAATATCAGCCGTGAACATATTGATCTCCACGGATCATTTGAAAACTACTTAAAAAGTAAAACTAAATTAATTAGAGATGCCGGGCCGCAGCAGTGGGCTATTCTCAACCTGGATTGTCCTTATGCAGCGTCTCTGGTGGACCAGACAAAAGCCCAGGTGCTGACATATGGTATTAAGAATACAGAAGGCACTCTACACTGTAAAAATGTTGATCTCTCAACGGGCAGAGCTAAATTTACCGTTGAAATCAAAAAAGAATTTCAGGTCGGAGAATTAACATATTCACCACAGGAATTCGATATTGCACTTTATACTCCCGGCTTTCATTCTGTCTATAATGCTATGGTGGCAATTATGGTCGGCCTGCTGTGTGGAGTACCCATCCCGGTAATACAAAAAAGCCTCTTGGCTTTCACAGGTGTGGAGAGGCGTTTTGAGATTATTTTTGAAGATGACTTTAAAATCATCGATGACCACTTTGCCAACAGTGGCAATATAGATGTCACCTTAAAAACTCTGCAAATGATGGATTACCGCAAGCTTGCGCTTGTCTATGCCATTAGGGGCAGCCGTGGGCCAACTGTCAACAGGGAAAGCGCAGAAATGATTGCCGCCTGGGCTCCCAAACTGGGACTTAAAGAAATTATTGCTACTTTAAGCCGCTCCCATGTAACTGCCAAAGATACAGTGCAGGAAGAAGAACTAGTGGCCTTTCAACAAGTTATGGAACAGGCCGGCATCAAAGTCTACTTATTCCCGGAATTGCCGGATGCCATTGCTCATGCCCTTTCTCTGATGGGAAAAGGTGATATTATGCTTTTGGCAGGCTGCCAGGGTATGGACTATGGTGCAAAAATTGCTCTGGAACAGCTAAACCAATTGAGACCGTATATAGATAAAGGATTGCTGTTTGAGCCACTGGTTAAAAGGGTAGCCGGAATAGAATAAAGTAAAAAATGGCCAGCACTGGCCATTTTTTTATTTAAATTTTTTCAGCAGGTGAATTACAAAATCTCTTGTTACATGATTAGAATCAAACATGGGGTTATATTCCACAATATCGACTGAACTTAATAAATTGTTCTGAATAAAGAAATCAAAGAGGTAATCAGCTTCTGCCACTGAAATACCTCCCTCAACGGGGATGCTGACGCCGGGCAGAAAATTAGGATCAATTACATCCAGATCAAAACTTAGATGAATCTTATTTACCCTCTCTAATAAATAATTAACAGCCTGTCTCATCTCTTGTTTAAACCCATTGCTTACAATATCACGATAATATACTATTTTAATCCCCAATTGCTCGATAAATAATTTTTCACGGTAGTCCAAGTTCCTGGCACCAAAAATCACTACATTACTAGTTTTAATTTTGGCACCATTATAAAAAATATTTACTAATTTCTCATGACCATATCCCTGTAAGGCCGCTAAAGGCATGCCGTGAATATTACCGGTTACAGTTGTTTCATGCGTATTCATATCGCCATGTGCATCTACCCAAATAACTCCTATTTCCTTTTCCTTAGCTACACCGGAAATACTGCCCATTGCAATACTATGATCCCCGCCAATGATGACGGGAATCTGATCATTCTTTACCGTTTGATTAACTTTTTCAGCCAGTGTGGTACAGCTTTTGGTGATGGAATTTAAATATTTAATGTATTTGAGATGGCCATTCTCCTGTTCATTAGCCACCTCTATTTTTTCAATTACGTCAGCTTTCTTTTTTTGCAATTCTTTTTTTAGCTCATCAATGCCATAGTTTATACCAATGGAATCTGCCCCATAATGTAATGGCAACCCATAAAATTTATATTTCATCGAGTATGTCCTCTTTTCGCAAACTAATAACAGATTAAAAAATTCCCCAATCTCTCTCTATTGTATTACTATCTAAATATATTTTCAATTGAATGTGAAAAAGTTAGCTTAAAATGATTGCGCTTATAGGAAAGTAACCCTTCATTACGCAGTTTACTTAACTCACTCGACATGGCACTTCTGTCTACTGAAAGATAATCTGCTAACTCCTGGCGGTTAAAAGGTATTTCAAAAACATTACTGCCTTTTTTTATGGCCTCTGCCGACAAATAAGAAAGCAACTTTTCTCTAGTGGTCCTTTTTGACATATGCTCTACTTTCTGTGTCAGCTCTATATTTTTATTAGCCAGTATTTTTAACATATTTTGAATCAAATGGCTATGAAATGTGCAGTTAGATGAGCAGGTTGTAATAATTTTTTTATAATCCAGCAGTAATACTTCTGTTATTTCCGCGGCAATAACACTTACAGAAAGTAGGCCAACCTGGGCACAGGAAAAAGCCTCTCCAAAAGAATCCCCCGTTGTTAATTGCGATATAATGGCGCGATTACCCCAAAAATCTTCTTTTATGACATGCACACTGCCGCGGCAGACAATACCTATGGAAGTTACTGACTCCCCTGCCCGGTAAATATATTCATTTTTGTTATACGTTTTATCAATGGCAGACAGACAAGCCAGCATTGACAAAAGTTCATTCTCGGCTATACCATAAAAAAGTGGCGACTTTTTAATTACTGCTAAATTATTTTTCATATTTACTCCCTTCATGTTGTTTTTACAACATCTTTACTGCTTTTACTATAATACAATAACTGTAGTTAGTCAATTACTAAGCTTTCAGAGCATTTATTAATAATATTTTAGAAAAACGGAGTGACTTGCATGATTAGAAGAATCATAAAAATTGACGAAGAAAAATGTAATGGCTGCGGGCTATGTGCTGAAGCCTGCCATGAAGGTGCCATTGCCATCATTGATGGCAAAGCAAAATTAATTCGCGATGATTATTGTGATGGTTTGGGAGACTGCCTGCCGGTATGTCCCGTGGATGCAATTAGCTTTGAAGAACGTGAAGCTGCTCCATTTGATGAGGAAGCTGTTTTGGCCCATCTGGCACTAAGAAAAGCCCAGTCTCCTTGTCAATCTGGCTGCTGCACAAGTAAAACTGATACAATGGAAACTACTGTGGAGAAAGTTACACAAACACCCGCCAGTGAGCTGAAGCAATGGCCTGTGCAAATTAAGCTTGTCCCTGTTAAAGCAGCATTTTTCGCAGATGCAGATTTATTAATCGCAGCAGACTGTACAGCTTTTGCCTGCGGTGATTTTCACAGCCGATTTATGCGCAATAAAGTAACGCTGATAGGCTGCCCCAAACTGGATATGGTTGATTATAGTGAAAAACTAACTGCAATCGTAAAAGAAAATAATATTAAAAGTATTACTGTGGTACGCATGACGGTACCCTGCTGCGGCGGCCTGGAAGCTGCTGTTAAAACAGCACTGGCAAACAGTGGCAAAGATATCCCCTGCCAAGTTTTTAAGCTAGAATAAAAGCGCCCATCTGCGTAAATCATCATAAAGTAAAAAAAGCACTTAACCCTGGCCAGATAGGGCAAAGTGCTTTTATTCGTTTATTAATCTGTAGTTTAAATTGCATTTAGATTGTTCCTGCTACCTGTTTTCTGACAGTCTCCTCCGCCTCAACTAACAAGGGAAGCAAATACACTTGCTCTTCCTCGTTAAGGTTGTATTTTTCTATTAGTTCTTCTTTAGTTAAAAATATTTTTCTTTCTGACATCTACTTTCATCCCCTTGCTTATTTAATTAATACACACCGTATTCTAACACTGCATCTACTGCAGCCTGAATATTTTCCATTCTGGCATCGCCTAAACAGAGGAAAGGTTTATTGAAAGAAAAGATGAAATTACCGTGAACACAAACAATATCAAGCAGCTGCTTAACTTCATCTCTAACTTCCTCCGGAGTAGCGGTACGTAAAAAATGGGTATTAAAGAAATTACAAATAATATGGCGATTACCAAGCTTCTCCACTACTAACTTTGGATCTGCAGCTTCAAAGCCGATACGAGCTCTGCCTGGCAGGTCATTTAAAGCATCAAGGTGGGGATCCCAGTTTTCTTCACAGAAAAAGCCTGCTTCAAAGCCATGGTCCTGTATTGATTGTATTAACTTTTTAAAGCTGGGGAAGTAAAACTTTGCAAAATCTTTTGGTTTCATATATGTTGCCATATGCAGCGGCAAGTTTACCAGATTAATCTTGCCAGGAATCTTGGGAGCTCTTTTTATAGATTCAACAATAAACTCCAGCATGGCTTCACAAGCATCCAGTACCCACTGCGGGTTCCTTCTGATATCAATGCAAATGCTTGTAAAGTTCCTAAAGTAATCGGCAATATAATCTAAAGGCGCCATAGACATCATCGCCATGGCCTGAACATCTATCCGCTCATATTTCTTAGTAAGTTCAGCCGGGCTATATTCCCGGTATTTTGCTGCCACTACATTTTTAATTGCATTTAGCCGCAGCTCGCCAAATTGCTTATCTTCCTCAACTATACCCAAAATTCTGGGTCTTAGCTTACGTGCCCAAAACTCCAGTGGATCTTTAATTAGTTCAGGATATTCTTCAAATTTCATCGGACAATAGTTGGGATGCTGATAAAAACCATCCTTACCCGGAACCATAAACCTATTCATCGCATAGCGGTGGACAGCTGCCATATTCATAGGATTGGTAGGAAGGCTGTCGCTGTTAACAAGCTTAGCCAATTCTTCAGCAGCTTCATAACAATGTTTTGGACTGTAATATTCACGGAATAAAGAATACCCTTTATACTGTATGGCATATTCCAAACTAATCATAATTTGCATCGGCACCCTTTTGGGTCTTTTACCTTGCCAGATATCAAGAATTAGCTGATTTCTCTCCTGCTGCAAGCTTGTCATTTTTTTAACTCCTTCCGGTTTCTCATTTTTTAATATCATTTTTTATCGTCCATTAATTTAGCTTAGATTTTTACATTTTAAAAAACCTCCCTGACTTGTGAAATTATTACTTTACTTTCCCCTTTTATCTGCTTTTTCCTGCCTTTATTTTGGAAAAGTGATAATATTTTAAAGCTTCTGCGCAAAAAACCCCCCAGCCCGCTTGACTGGGGGGTTTAAATAATTACCATAATAAGCATTAGAAACAAAGAAACATTACAAATGCAAACATCATCTCTTCATAACTTTGCATTTTTTCAGCCATAGCCTTCGCTTGCTTTTCATCAATATCAGGATTCAAAGCCCGATATTCTTCCCATGTTTTGTAGTATTTTGATTTCAAATTCATGCTGTTTCCTCCTTAATAATTGGCGTGTTTCCCTACATATTCATAAACTGCTTTTAAATTGTCCGGATTAATATCCCCCACTGAAACAGGTGATTTATCCAGTGTGAAAATATAACGCCCGCCTGGAGCCAGAGTGTCAATTAATTCTTTTGCCTTATCTATACATTCCTGTTTAGTTGCTGTCTTTAACATGGTCACAGGATAAAAACCGGCAATGATATGTTTGTCTCCTATTTTTTCCTTTGTCAGCTTAGGATCACCATATTCAAACATCATAATAGTTCCCTCCGGGAACTCATAAAGCAAGTCAAGATAGCGCATAAAGTTTTCCTCCACAAAGAGGAAACAACGATGCCCAAGCGCAGCCAACTCATCAACAACCTTTTTGAAAGTGGGGAAATACAATTCTTCTGCATCTTTTGTCCGCATAAAGGGAGCCATATGGAGAGGGATGAAAACAGCGCTATTAGGCAGAGGTGCAGGAATCCCCATTTTTATCATTACAGGTGTTACTGCTTCAGCTGCAGCTTTAACCTTGTCAGGCATTCTGCGGATATCAGCTGAAATATTTCTAAAACCACGCAGTTGGTCTGCCACAAAATCTAACGGAGCCTCACAGGCACCGGCAAAAAAGTTTGCTTGTCCATAGCCGTATTTCTCTGTCATCTTAGCTGCAATCTCGGCCACTCTCCCCATTTCTTCGAAAAAGATTTTAAATGCTTTGGCCATGGTGATTGCTTTCTGATGAGGGTCAGTATTAAGGTTTGTGTATAATCGGGGAAGTACTTTTTCTATAATACAGTCATAAGGTGAAGCAATAAAATCATCATATTCATCCGCTTCTAACCCCACCACTTCAGGATGCTGCATAAAACCGCTGGAACCCATTAACCAGTTACGCGCACCTAGAGTACGATACATAGCTGGAAAACGCAGGTTAGTCACACCAAAGCTATCGGAATAAAAATCTTGGCAGATAATATCCGCCACTTTTTCAAAATATTGCTCCGTATGCCATTGTGCCTCCATCATGTCCATGCCTGCATACTGAATTGCAAATTCATAAGTAAGCATGGCATAAACAGGTACTCTTTTAGGAATTTTCCCTTCCAATACATCGGTAAATATTTGTGTCCTTTCCTGTGCCAATTCTTTTGTATTCATAAAATACATCCATCCTTTAAAAATATTTTCTTCTTTAGTTTGTATAAGTTTGCTGATAATATGTTTAATTTTATAAAAATGAGCCGTGACAGGGGACGGTTCCTTGTCACACACCTGCCACAGCAAAA
>JAAZJT010000121.1 GCA_012800215.1 Bacillota bacterium
AGTTTTTAATAATCTTGTAATGGATTTTGTCTTCTTTAGTAGCCAAAATCAAGATATAGGTCCCTGAGGGCTGATTCTCTATGTTCATCTCAAAAGTACCATTGCCTGTGCGTTGCTGCTGCAATAGCAAGTGACCTGACATATTGAAAAGCGAAATGTTATAATCTTCTTCATCCTCACCACCGTTAATACTAAGAATAAGCTGTCCCTTTGTGGGGTTGGGGTGTAGCTTAACTTCACGTGGGCCGGCAAAGTGCTCTACAAGTTCTTCTTGCTGTTCTCCTCCGGCAGAAGCCATTTTCAGTATGTAACAACTAATGCGGTTCCCGGCCTTATCATAAGTATAGCCAACCTGGGCGGATACCGTGTGACCAGACAGGAACAGTATTAATACCGCCGGGTATAATATCCGGCAAAGCCGTCTTACAAATCTATTCTGCGTTTTCATTGCGGGCGGATTTTAACTGGTCTATCTCCTTCTGCTGCCGGATCATATATAATGTTAATTCCTCCAGTTTCATAAGCAGCAGCTTGTTCATCTCAGCAAGATTAACACCCTCAGCCTCCATTATTTCAGCTTTTGGAATATCCGGCAAATGCCTGTTCTCCTTAATAAATGCTTCCACTTCACCTAAATCACGAAGATTGTAGTCGTCATCAAAAACAAAATCGGCGGTATTGCCATCAGCACTTACGATAACTTCCTGTGTAACAATTTTTTTAGCAGAAAACACACCACCCCCGGTTATTGCAGCCAGCCTGTTACCATAACCACTACAAAACTCTATTGCTACCATATCGTTTGGTACTCTATCGTTGTTATTCAGCCTACCTTCCAGTACTAAAACTCCTCTGCCTTTAGTGTCTGTCCCATTATACTTCCTTCCAATAACAATTAATCCGGGTGCTGCATCTTCAGTTGATCCAACCAAAATGGGGAACCAACCATTCCCGGGCGCAGAGCCAGAAGCATTTGAAATGAAAAAGCTATATCTTGAAGAAGGTTTCTCAACTTTAAAGTAGTGTTCCCAAGCTGCTCCCTTTAAATTTGCAGAGTAAGTATTCGCTTCAAAATCGGTAGAAACTATTTTTTTTCAGAAATCAATCCATTGCGAAAAGTCCACTTGCCGGTGATGCTTTCATTGATATTTGCACTAGTGGTCTGTGCAGCAATTTGATTGATAGGTAGAAACATCCATATAATCAAGAAGGGTTTCAAAACAAAAAGTAGATTCTTGTTCATTGTATTAAACTTTTGAAATTAAACCGGATGACGCTCGTGTAATAAATCTTCATCCTTGAAAGCAACTAACGAATTATGCTTGTTATGTAATCGTTCTACATTAAAGCTGGAAACAACAAAAAACGGGACAGCCCCATATTAAAGGCATACTTCTGTTTCAACATCTTAAGTCATGAACAGAAAAGCTTACGGAGAGAATATCAACAGCACAAATAACAGCTTTCCTATTTCAATTTTTATGCTTAGCAGAGGTTGATGACTTTATCCAAAAAGTCAATCCTGATTTTTAGAACTATGACTAACGAATGCTATTCATACACTAATGTTCGAATAATGATGGGCAATGCGTTGAATGTAGTGACGAGATTGTTTTGTATTGTGGTGTCCTAGTCTAATTCCTAATGGACCGTTTAACGTTAACTATTCTTTTAGTCCGTCAATTTATGCCATAGCCGATAATTCTCTGGTTGTATAGCAAATTTATCGTACATAAAAGGATTATTATAAAGTCATATCTTTATAATTTTGCCTGTAAAAGTGCAAACACATATATTTACCATTCTTATTTTTGACTTAAGTAGCGTATTATTTTAGCTTATATTATATATGGCAACAAGAATTCCTTTTGTGGATCAGTTGAAAGCAATCAGTATAATTTTGATTGTATATATTCATAATGATTCTGTTACGATACTTAGTTCGTTTTTTAATACGTTTAACTTGCACTTGTTTTTTATCCTTTCAGGATTTGTGCGAAAGGATCCTGTATCAGTCACTTTTTGGGATTTTGTTCGTCGTAATGGTCGGCGTCTTTTATGAATTGGTGAGCTCCCCTATGGTTTTTTGCCGGTTCTTCCTCCTCTTTTATGGTTGGGACGCAACACTCTCCCCATATTGGCCTTTCATTTATCAGCTCTAGCTCTTATAAAAGCGGTAGCACTTTTGGGCTTTGATTCCTCTTTACCATCGGGCATTTCTTACTATTGGTTGTACACTACATTGCAGATTATTATTTTGATACCCCTAGTTTTATTCCTCAACCGTTTTGCCCCTTGGATGGTTGGGCTGAGTGGTTATGGGCTTGAAAACAAGTCGAAATCGGCTTCATAGGTAGTGGTTTTAATGCCACTACCTTTTAATAGGGTATGAAATAGAAAAGCTGTGTCAATTGTATCTAATCGACGATTTTGCATTTGTTCTATGTTTGTGTGGAGGCTTTCCTGATAGCTTTGAGAAAACCATGCGAAACAAGCGGGATTTTGCTCTTGGGGTCTGTCATTGCCGTGTAGCCACTT
Organism: Bacillota bacterium; assembly: GCA_012800215.1. GTDB lineage: Bacteria > Bacillota > Dethiobacteria > Dethiobacterales > Dethiobacteraceae > JAAZIQ01. The sequence goes on from JAAZJT010000121.1 coordinate 2,539, forward strand.
ACCGTCCTCACCAAATGACTGTCCGTGGTCGGCCAAAAAAATCATCCATGCTTTTTTGTCTTCCACTTGTTTCATCATTTGATCAAGGACATAATCGGTAAAGCGAGTTACGTTGTCGTATGTATTAATCATCCTTTCCCTATTATCGGCAGAGAGCCTTTTGTTATTAAGAACGGGAGTAAAATAGTGGTAATCAGGAGGCAGGTTTTTATTGTACCACCAGTGATTTCCTGCAAGATGCACCACTATTAATTTCAGAGGTGAATCATCAGCAAGCAGTCGCTCAAAATGGGGTAGTAGGTCAGAATCATATTTTGGTGTATTGCTGTAGTCTTCTAATTGCGGTTTGTTAACAATGATACTGTCACACTCTTTAGTAAAATAGGAAAATGTTTTTATTGGATTTTGGTTTGCCAACCATGTAGTCTTATAACCACATTTACTAAATAAACTAATTAAAGAGTGCTCTTCGTTGGAGGGAGAGGGGAAGCCGGGCTTTGCTCTGGTAAGAATATAAGGTATGCTTGCTGCAGTATGAGTGTGGGGTGAAAAAGTATTAGGGAAAGATATAACATTTCGCTTCTCCATCAAAGGCATTGTGATTCTTTGGTATCCGTTCATTTGCAAATGGTCGGCGCGTAGCGCCTCCCCAATTACTAAGATAACTGTAAGGCTGTCTTCTTTACATTCAATTATTTCTCCTGCCGATTTTCTTGGGGCTGATGCATCAGTAATACTCTCCCGGTATTCTTTGATTGCTCTGTAGAAAACAAAAGGGGCTCTATTGTTAAGAGTGTTTCTGCGTTTATGATTTACAGTGTTAAAAATAATCCCTGAGATAAGTGCGGCTGACAAAAACACTAACAGTTCCTTGCGTTGCCATTTGATTCTGAATCTCCATATACAGAAAAAAGCAGTTGTCAAAAGAAGAAATACAACAAACAAGCATAAAGATAAGGACATGTAGTTTGCGACCTCACCGGCATCTGTATGCATAATGGATTCTATTAGAGCCGGATTAACACTAATATCTATCTGCCATACGAAAAAGGCTGTGATTCCTGATGCTAAAGATAATATGGGTAGCAGCACTGCACAAAGATACTTGTTAAGGCTGATTATGAATATTATAAGGTAAAGACCCAATGCAGACAAGCCCCAGTGAGCCACAATCTGCAAAAAATCAGACACCCCGTCCATAGGGTAGTGACGATAATTGGGCAATAGCAATAAAACCGAATAAAAGATAATCGCAAATAGTAGGAACTTTCGCATAGAGGAAAACTGAGAGTTTTATATTTATATCTGCAATCGAGTACTTAGCATAATCAATAGCATGTTTTCTTTCGGTCGAAATATAGCGAAGTTTTCAGAATTATTACGACGCTTGTGTTCTGAGAATGATTATTCTAAATTAGCAAATGCCTAAAACAAATAATCTGCAATAAGGCTATCAGCCCTACATCGCTCCGGCAATAGTTATATACCCGGGGCTTCTGCTGGTTTCTTCGAGGATGTGTTCTATTACACGGCTGGCATTGTCGGGGTAACGCACTTTAACTCTTTCGTTACTCTTTAGCCAGGTTCTAAACTCTTCAATCATGTCATCATTAATGCTTTTTGCCACCGGCACTCCCATCGAGTGTAGCATTGCGGCGTTGCACTGCTGTTCATACTGCAGCTTCATTGGCACAACGAATAGCTTTTTGCCCAGATACAGGGCTTCGGCCGGAGTCTCGAAACCTGCCGTGCAAAAGACTCCTTCGCAATTTAGGAGGCTCTTGGTGAATTCTTTCCCGTTGACGGGTCGTATTTTTATATTCTGAAATGAGTAGGGGTTGCGTGCGTGTTTTGAAAATACCTGCCAATGATACTCGGGAAACTGCGATAGAAAGGATATTATCTTCAAATCGGAATATGCAGGTAGATATACTGTGTAATGACCCTTGTTGCTTTTCTGTCCAAAGCGCACTTCTTTGCGGATAATCGGGGTGAAGATATTGTCGCTTAGCTTTTTGAAGTGAAAACCATAGGATTTGGCTACCGGGGCGTAATATTTAAGGACGAATTTTCCTGCCGGATCGATATTCGCGGGCTTTGGCGCATCTTCATGCGTTACGGCCGACTGGTGGCTTATGCCTATACATTTTTTCCGTCGCAACTTGCATGCCCATGCCGAAACAGGCTCAAAATCAGAAATAACCAGGTCGTAGTCATGAACCGGCAACTTCCTCACCTCATTAAAAAAAGAAATTAGTGAGTTGTTCGAAAATGTTTTTTTGTAGTCGATGCCACCTTTCTGTCCGAAGGTGAAGCCCAGTCCTTTCAAATTAAATTTGACCGGCCAGGGTAAATCCAACTCGCATTGATGGCCACTGATTAATATATCTGTATCGGCATACTCACGTAAAACAGGGATAATGTCACGCGCCCTTGCTATGTGTCCGTTTCCTGTGCCCTGAATGGCATATAATATTTTCATACATCCACGATTTTTATACCTGTCGTCAACAATTAACAACGACGGTACAAAAATAGTTCTCTTAATGTGCTTATTCGTAAACTCTAGGCTAAGTGTTTGTTAAGAAAGTTAATTAACTCACCATAGGTTCCAGGAAGGCGTTGCGCTTACTAAGGCTCAATTGCCAGTAGGCATGCAAATCCATATTGAGCTTGCGCGAATTTCCTTCGGTCGCAACTAGTTTGCTGCGACGTGCTACAACAAAGGAGCGGAGCTTATGCAGCTTGCCTACCATAAAGTCGATAGCGCCCATGAAGCGGTCGTTAAGTGCAGTCACCTCCAGGTCGCAGTTGACAATCAGAGTTAGCTTATTACGGCTGATAATCTGAAGCAGTTGTTTTAGGACATTGTCGGCCAAGGTTTGCACATCAGGAATATTGAGTAAGATATATGATAGACGCGGGCGCGATTGTACCAATAGTTCCATAGAACCAAGATCGCAGAGGGTAATATTGTGGGAAAGCGTCTCGGGATGAATTCCGGCACCTCGGGGTTCGATTGGTGTATCTAAAGAATTTAGAATAAGCAGCTCTTTGTCCCAGGGTACAACTGACGACAAAACAGTTTCCAGGGCAAAGTCCTTGCTCTGGTTAAAAAGAATAGTTTCAAAGCCGGTTTGGTAAAACCTATCAGCATTAAGCTCTTTTTTCGACCACATCTGCAAAACCTTTGCGTCCATATCTTCTTCCATCAGCACTTTGCCGACCGAAAGATTCTTATCAATGCCCTGTCTGATCATGGTTGTCGTTATTATCAATGTTTAAAACTATCTTAGTCTTGGGGTAAAAATAGTTTAACGGGGCATGCTGTATATCAATGTAACGTTAAGATTGAGTTATATTGTCGTACATAGTTATGACAATTCGGGGGCCATTTACACGTATATTTTGCAGGACAGTTTTTATCTATGTATCAATTTTTTCCACCAAAGCATCATTTTGTTTGACTATTCATACAAAGGGCCGGTTCGATGAAAGACGCTTCCAATTTGTTATCTTTACAACTTGTTTTACGGAAGATGAAAAGATATGCAATTTCAGTTTGCTGATATAGTACTGCCGGTTCCTTTGCCGCGCCTGTTTACCTACAGTGTGCCTGAGGAGTACAGTTCCACGCTGGCAAGAGGCCAGCGTGTAGTAGTATCTTTCGGGAAGCGGAAGCTTATGTCGGGTGTCGTATTTTCGCTTCATAACAGTGCACCTGCCGAGTATGAGACCAAGCCACTTCTATCGGTGCTTGACACGAGCCCGGTGGTAAGTGAGGCTCAGTTAGGTCTATGGCAATGGATTTCTGATTATTATCAATGTACAATAGGTGAGGTTTATAAAGCGGCTTTGCCTGCGGGTTTGAAGCTTGAGAGCGAAACCCGGCTCTATTGCAATCCCGAGTTCGAGGATTCGCTTGACCTGTCCGAAAAGGGCATTGCCATCCTTGACTACCTGGGCGACAAGAAATATGGCACTATAAGCCAGCTTAATAATATTACGGGTTTGAAAAATAGTTATCCCCTTATTAAGCAGCTGATAGAGGCAGGTGCAGTACTTGTTAATGAGCAGCTTTCGGAGACATATCGTCCTAAAACGGAAGCTGTTTTGATTTTGCATCCCAATGTAAGGGCTGAGGAGCTTTTGCGGGACGTTTTTGACAAGCTGGCTCGTGCTCCAAAACAGTTGGAGTTGTTGATGACCTTTTTGCAACTGGCCGGGGGTGTGGAGGGTGCCATCGCGGGGAAGATGCTTGCGCGTAAGGACTTGCTAAGGAGGATTGAAGGAGGAAGTGCTGCCCTCGCCGAACTGATAAAAAAGGACTACCTGGTTCAGGAGAAGCAGGAAGTTGATAGATTAACGCCAAGCGGGCTTCCTGTTGAAGGTAAAAAGCCTCTTTCTGATATTCAGGCCAGGGCTCTTGAGGAAGTAAAGGCAGGATTTGATGAAGGCCTTCCGGTGCTGCTTCACGGCGTTACCTCAAGTGGCAAAACGGAGCTTTATATTCATCTGATTGAAGAAACTATCGCGAAGGGAAAGCAGGCGCTTTACCTTCTACCTGAGATAGCGCTTACCACGCAGATTACCAACCGTCTGAAAGTTCACTTTGGTGATAACTTAGGCGTTTATCATTCCAAATTCTCGGATAATGAAAGGGTGGAAGTGTGGAACAGCATGGTATCCAACGATGGATACAAGGTTATCCTGGGAGTCAGGTCGTCCATATTTTTGCCTTTTAGCAATCTGGGGCTAATAATAGTTGATGAGGAGCATGAAAGTTCTTTCAAGCAGTTTGATCCTGCCCCGCGCTATCATGCCCGCGATGTGGCTATTGTAATGGCCAAGAGAGCTAATTGTGATATCTTGCTGGGTACCGCCACTCCCTCTTTGGAGAGTTACTATAATGCAAGCGCGGGCAGATTCGTGCTTGTTGAGCTGATGGAGCGGCATGAGGGTATGCAGCTGCCGCTAATTGAGTTGGTTAATACCCGCGAGGCTCAGCGTAAAAAGATGATGCAGTCGCACTTTTCGCCTCAGCTTATAGGCGACATAAAATCGGCGCTTGAGAAAAAGGAGCAGATAATTCTTTTTCAGAATCGCCGTGGCTTCGCACCCTATTTGGAATGTACGGCCTGCGCGTGGATTCCGAAGTGTAAGCATTGTGATGTTAGCATGACCTATCACAAACACATCGACCAGCTGGTATGTCACTACTGCGGATATACTGAGTCCAACAGGATAACATGCGGCGCCTGCGGCTCACCTGCCTTGCAGTTGAAGGGATTTGGCACGCAAAAGATAGAAGAAGAAATTAAGGAATTCTTTCCCGATGCAAAAGTAGCACGCATGGATTATGACACCACTCGCTCCAAAAAGGGATATGAAAATATAATCGGCAACTTTGAACTTGGGAAGTTGGATATTTTAGTAGGAACCCAGATGGTAACCAAGGGTCTTGATTTTGACAGGGTTAGTTTGGTTGGAATTTTAAACGCCGACAGCATGCTCAACAATCCTGATTTCAGAGCCTTTGAACGCAGCTTTCAAATGATGGCGCAGGTAAGCGGTCGTGCAGGAAGGAAGAACCGCAGGGGGAAGGTCGTATTGCAGACGAGCGATACGACTCATCCGGTTTTGACTTACCTTGTAAACAATGATTATAAAGGTTTTTATGATTACCAGATTGCCGAGCGCGAGATGTTCAAATACCCGCCATTTTACCGTCTTATCAACTTAAGGGTAAAACATCGCGACAAGGGCGTGGCTGCTAAGGCGGCCTTAGCTCTGGCCGAGAGCCTTAGGCTACACTTCGGCAGCCGGGTTCTGGGGCCGCAGGAGCCTCCGATTTCAAAGATTCAGGATATGTACCTGCAGCGTATTTTGATAAAGCTTGAACGCTCGGCTTCACCTACCAAAGCCAAAGAGCTGATGCAAAGCAGTATTAATCATCTGCTTTCTTATCAACCATGGAGATATGTAGTAATAGCCGCTGATGTTGACCCTATGTAACTAAACAACATTGAATTACGAGCTAATACAAATTAAAAGATAAAAATGAGCGCATAAAAAGAGGCTGCCTTTTCAGACAGCCTCTTCCCCAATGCTCGGAGCAAACTTAAAAAATGTTGCGGTCTTAACATTCCGGATTAGATAACATTGATACGCCGTTGCCGGCATCTGTTTCCATCCTTTGTATCACGATTTAGATCTCGGTAAAGTCCCGAAACTCCGTAGAGCAGGGAACTTAATGCAACTTTGACTTACACGCTTGCACGCTTAAACATAATCCTATTGACACGCCTTAATTATACGCTATTAAACGATAACCATTTTGTCAAGGACACAAAAGTACTATATCCCCTTATTGCAATGTAAGATAGCTACAGTATTCACTTACGCTAGCCCCATTGCTTACGCGAATTTTTCCTTCCATTAATTGTCTAAGTTTTCCATTTTTTCCAATCGCTTACTTTCTTTAAGACTAAATGACACGGTAAAAAGAGTCGTACAATCCAAAAAATCTGACAGATTCGCCTCTTTTAGACAACGCAAACTCGACCATCGAGACGCAAAAAAACGAAATGCTAAAAGCTGCATAATCCGAACAGACCTCTCTTTTCATAACTTCCCTTTAACACCAATCACATACTCATGTTTACTCTATCGGCGTTTGCACTGGTAATCCTAAAATTGAGGTAAGAGTCTGCCGTAGCATCTCCTCCTGCTTAAGTTTCATCATAAGGTTAAAATAACCTCCAATCTCCGTAATATTCAAGGGCGCAGGAATACGGGACGGTTTTATATCGCTCTCCCTGGCAACCCTTTTCATAATTTCCAGCTTGATATCCCGCACCTCCTTGGATGATTCCTGCTCCAGCAACTTCTCTGCCAAGGTTAATATATAATCTTTTCCATCTGCCATAACTATATTTATTTGTTACTGTTTTAGTATTTTTTTTATCACATCTTCATCTATTCTATAAAACTCAAGTATTCTATCTTCAGAATTTTCTCTTCCTGTTCCTTTAAAAATTCCGTCTTTTTTGTTGAAAGAAAAAGTATAAGTAAATCTAAAAGCTCCATCTTGATTGGGGGCGAGAGTTTTGGTACGTGCTCCAATCCTATCCATTGTCATGTCAACTTCATCTATCTTTGTCAAAATCTCCACATGATTCCACTCATCCTCCGTATTAGTTTTTTTAAAAAAAACAATATCGCCTCTTTTTACCTCTTCTATATTTGTGATTTTTTTTGCCCCTATTTTTTCGAATACGGTATTATGTAAGCTATTAACACGTTGGTATCTATGATGTGTGCTAGATATCAACTTATTATTCACCATAGCATCGAAAGTTTGCTCTTCAACCTTCTCTTTATTCAAATTCGTATTAGCTAAAATATATCTTACTATTGCAAGAAACAACACATCGCCAACAAACACATTACATTTTGGACAATTTGTCGTAGCAATATGAGAATTAGACTTATACTTATACATATTGCTTGTACTATCGTATTCTAGGCAGCTTTTGGGTGTATGATCAATATAAGGATTTGGTGATAACATAGGGATTATGTCTGATCTGTTTTTATCTCTGTTTTGCGCCTCTTCAGCATAATTACGGTTTATTGAAATTATATTGTTTTTATACTCAAAACTATCTTTTGCCATATCCACTAATTCTTCTGCAATTAACGCAATCGACTCCGAAACATTTAAAATATCATGATAAAAACACATAATAATACTGGCATACCACTCATTTCCTATGTCAAAACATGCCAGGGTAGCTTTTTCTTCAACACATTTCCACTGCTCTTCAGTCATTTCGATCTGCTTTAAACACGCTATTATATCTATATTCGGCATAGCTGTACTTTTTTATCGTTTTTACTGGTCGTTAGTTAGTGTTATTGGGAGGAAGATCCCAGAATTTCTTAATATATTTCAAATAATCTTCTCTCTTATTTGTTATGTAATTTCCTTCCATCTCCTTATCTTTTTCTTTTTCTTTTTCTGTGTGTGCGTATTGCGGTATTTTTACAAAATAATGTTTTTTATCATATACAAAGTATATATAATCATTTTTGGGAGTAAGGTCTGGGCTGGTGTTTTCATTTGTTTTATATATTTTAATTTTCTCCTGAACTTGAATATTACCCCAAGAATTTTGAAACCACATTCTCCAAGCCACTTTTACCCTAGTTCGTATTCTTCCTTTAGCAAAATTATAGCTCAAGAGTTCTATTAATGCTTTTTTATCATTTGAATTAGCTGTGGCTATTGCCTTAATAGCATTACCCACGCCATTTTTTTTGGAAGCCTCATCTATCTCTGTACTAATCGCCTCTCTCATCTTTTCATAAAATTCGCTTCTTCCACTACTTTTACTAAAGGAATTTATAGCAGCCTCGCCATTTGTCTCCCCCGTTGTCGGTGCAAAATTTTTTATCCAAAAATAGAACTGATATTGGCACACGCTTCTTAACAACAGTGCCTTTTTCATAACATCATAAAACCAATGCCCCCCCTTTATATGTTGACCATAATTTTCATGTCTTCCCCACACCATAAAGTTATTATTTTCAAAAAAGAACATTAATTTATTTTCTAGTGTTTTGAGTTTATCTTTGTTCGACTCTTCCTTTTTTTTCCATTCGTTCGATTGTTCTAAATTTTTCCATACTTCCCAGTCTGTCAAATCTTTCCATTTGTTCGAATTTTTCAATTCTCCACTTTCTTTCAAAAATTGCAATTTTTGTGCAATTATGCAATCTCCAGCAATAGCTTTTTCAAATTCTTTACCCTTAAAGTCAGTACGAAGTAGATATAAAATATAACAAATCATCTCCCTCCTTATCTTATCAGGCATCTCTTTGAAGAATCTATTTAATGTATCCTCAGCAAAGTGTCCAAATCCCATAGTAAGAAACGGGTCTTCATCACAATGAATTTCATTAAAAAATCTTTTTGACGACGTTGCGGCATTAAATGCTACCATTAGTTTTAGTAGATCATTGCGCTTATCCTTGGGCTTATCAATGCACTTATCATTGAGGCTATCATTGCGGTTATCATTGCGGCTATCAATGACTTTATACTCGCCTATATATTTGTTTTCATCAATACAATTATAATTGCTTTCACCAATACAATCAAGGAATCCTTTACAAGTGATAGGGCAAAAAGTATCTAAAATTGTCCCCTTTGAGGTTTTCATTATACCATTACGTTCATCATCATCATCCGCTGTCTTACTGATTGTCACTGCACCATTATTAATACTAAAGGTGTAATCTTTCTGAGTAATGCAGTCAAAATCTTTCTGAGTAATGCAGTCAAACCCTAAGTAAATTGCCAAAATAGTTAAATACCATCTTTGCAATTCGGCTGGAAGTTTTAATTCATTGCAAATCTTATCTTCATTATTAAGGCAATCCCATAATGCCTTCTTATCCTTATCGTTGGATATTTGCAATATTTCTTCAAATAAATTTTTTAATTCCTCATTCATTGCTTCCACCGCTTATTACATTCTTAATAATAGTTGACAAAGAGTTTGAAATATCATCAAACTTTATATTATTTGCTGAACAATAGGCATTTACTTCTCTTGTTATGTTTTCCATATCATAATCTTTTCCGGTATAATTCTTATAAAATTGTGCGGGAGTAGTATGTCCATCGTTCATGCTTTGTATAGCAGCATCAATGATCTCTTTCATTTTTAGAGCGTCTGAACTTAAACTGTTTGCTTCATTGTTGCTACTACCGGAGGAACTGCCACTATCAGAGGAACTGCCACTATCAGAGGAACTGCCACTATCAGAGGAACTGCCACTATCGGAAGAACCATTACCGGAGGAAGCATCATCGAAAGAAGCGTCATCAGAAAGACTGCTGTCACTACTACCGCCACTACCGGGAGAACTACCACTGCCGGAAGGATTACTGCCACCGGAAGAGCTGCCACTACTGCCCGAAGTCCCATTTCCACTATCGCTACCGCCACCCGAAGTACTACTACTGCCGGAAGGATTACTGCCGCCGGAAGAACTGCCACTACTGCTGCCGCTGGAAGAACTACCGCCGGAAGAACCACCACTCCCACTACCGCCACTGCCACCCGAAGTACCACCACCGGAAGAACTACTGCCGCCACTACCAGAAGAACCGCCACTACCACCACTACCGGAAGTATTTGTTGGTACACCTGCAGCTATCGCGGCCGCCTTAACTGCCGTATCAAATACTTTTTCGACTAACTTACTATTCTCTTCCAACACTTTATCCCTTCCTTTTGCCGCGCTTTCTGTTCCTTTGTTCAAAACATCTTTCAACTGATCAAGTCCGGTAATATTTTCAAAACTTGGAGTTTGCTTGGCAACCAAAGCTGCAATTAAATCATTCATTGTTACAGGTGTTGCCGCAGTAGCTCCTTGCACATTCAAAGGAGTAATTGCAGCAGCGGACTTACCTGCTAAATAGTCTGTATTGTTGAGATAGTCCGGAGTTATCTCCATTTTATCTATAGGCGAATCCTGCCAGTTCCAAAAACGAGTAAGATCTATCAACTCGCTCACATTTGTTTCGCCAAGCACTGCCTCACCAATCATGCCATCGGTAGGTAACGAAACGGTAGTTGTCGGCACTCTGAAACAATTGGCATGGTAGCGGTATAGTGCATCCTGCACTTCTGCCGCTGTTTTTCCCAATTTTTTCGCCAATTCCTGCGGATAAGTAAAGGGCAACAAAATACAATTGCCGTAAAACCCAAGCATTTTCTTAACGTTCACGCAATTGAGCAAGGGAATATCTATCTTGTTTTTACTCGTGAGCTCCTCTTCCTCATCTATATTTTGTATTTCGCCAAAATCCATATCAATGGTATATTGTTCGAGCATCATAGCGCGCTCATCATCGCTAAGCGAAGCCCAAATAACCTGTGAATATTTTAATGTTTCGGAAGCTATATGATGCATTGTACCTTCCATCTCCTGCAACTCGGCATAGCGAAGAAGAGGTGTGCTGTTTGAAATACTTATTACAAGTGATGAAGTCAAGCTTGTGCTGGAAGGCATCACATTCAAATTGTTATTGTTGTGAAGTTTTAGATTTGAAATAAGCGGTGCCCCGAGACTAACTATCTCTCTGGAAGATAGGGAGACCATCGGTGTACGATAAGCCTCAGGCAGTTGAGATTTGTAATGAGCAATTGAGCTTATGTCGCCCGCATTACCCTTATTATCTTTCGAGAAATCCCACTCTTTGCTTTGCATATTGCTTAACGCTTTCTTTTGGGCTGCGGATAGGCTATCCTCGTTCTGATAAAGCGTATATTCAAGCCCTTCGCATGAATATACGAGTGTTATATGCGAAAGATCATCATCTGTAATGTTATTGGGTACTACAAAGGAGCAGGTAACGGAACGAGTCCCTATCCTCTCTTCTTTTTTTGCTAAGCCCCATGGAATGACATTGGTGTCAAGTTTCCAAACCGTTTTTTGTTTTCCATTTCTTATATCTCGAATCTCCTGACACAAACTTTGCCTTGTTTCACAATTAGCAGATACTGCTCTTCGAGAATACTCTGCCGTACCTGCAATTACTCCTTTTCTATTTTTTAAGGTTAAGCTTGCTGTTAAATCATCACATGTCAACAAATCACATTCAAAAGTTATTTTCAACTCTCTTGTGCCGGTACTGATCTTTTCCATTTTCCAGTCGGGATACGCTGCATATCTCTTGATCAAGTTCAAACCAGTACGGTATTTATACGGCACAGCCGGCAGCAACAGGTCAGCATATTTTAGCAATACATCATAGCGTTTGATAAATACATCTCTGTTAAAATTGGTTAAGCTGGGCGTATATTTTCCATCAGGTATAAATTTGACTAATTTCAGTGGCACAAATAGTACCAGCTCTACGCCATCAATGCAAGTTTCGAGACGGAAACGGCGCATCACTTCCCAATACTGAATAGTCATGGTATGGGAGTGGTTGTGATTAGCAATAATTTTGGTTGCCACCGAGTCGCTCTCATCACTGGTTGCCGTAGTTACGCTTACGCGTTTGGATTGAGATATTCTGTCGCATGCGCTCTTTATATTATGTTGAAACGATTGTGCCGCAGAGGAGACTTCGTTGTGCGCATTGGATTGACTGGCAGATGAAGAGCCCTGTCCTCTGGATGTACTTTTAGCGCTTGATGAAGCCCTTGCTCCCAAGCTAAACAAGGTGAGTCCTGCCTCACTGCTCCCGCTGGTCTTCGCCTCTGCAAAGTAGCTATAATTGGAATTACCCTTCGACAATTGATTCACGGCATAATTGTAAGCAGCAGTAGTATCATCTTCTTGCGATAAGGCATAGGACTGGCTGTCTATATCTATCCCTAAGGCGTCATCCGCTACCGTATAACTTTGCAAACGTTCTCTTACTACAAGCCGTTGTTCTTCTCCGGGTGCCAGCACTAAGGAATAGAGCAGTGATCCCAATGCAAAACCGTTGGGGACCCATGCCTGATGCATATTGAGTACATAACCGATACCTAAGGAGGACATTTGCGGATAGTTATCAGGATTGATATAAAGCTGCTCCTTAAAAGTCATTACATCAACCGGTTTTTGCAATTTTTTACGTACTTTCACAACAGGTCCTAGCTCCGGTTCTATTAATCGCTGTAACATGTTGTAGTTAAAAACACGCGAAGGTGCCATATCGGTAGGTAAGTGTACTGCACTTTCATCGTTGCCCATCAATTTCACACTGGGCAAAGCTTTTGCCAAACCAGTTCTATCTCCTTCAAATATATCCTTTATTATAACAAACGCTCCCTTTTTCTCCTCTTCATTATACAACTCTGCCTCATATTTATTATCGCTGGATACAAGATTGCGTAAAATAATTTCTAAATCGGTACTATACGGTTTGGATGTAGTGATAATACCGTCCTTTTCATTATATTTTATATCCTCATATTTTTTTTCTAATTCACTTATCGTTTTATTTGTTTTTCCACTCTCTTTCTCATCTCTCGAGATACTATCTTGCAAACTTTTTATCTCTCTTTTTATACGACACTCTTCCTCTATCAAGTTTGACATCTCAAGATTTCTTTCTCTTAATTTGACTTTGCTCGTTTCTAAACTCTCCGTATCCAATATATTTTTTTTCTGCTCCTCTGTATAATCATCAACTCCTTCAGCTTTCTCACCATTAAGAAGTTTAATCACATTTTCAAAGTAAGCAATTTCACGCTTAACTCTCTCTATTTCTTTACCTACAAGGTAATCATCACTTGTAAGCATGTTCAAGCGAGTCTCCCTTGTCTCTTTATAAATTAATTCCGATGCTATTGCCTGTAGCTCGTAATATTTATTTAAAATTTTCTGTTGAGGTACTGCATCAATAATATCGGAGGCACTTCTTGAAAACACCTGTTTATATAAAGTGCCATTGGATACGGTGATTGTTATTCCCTCTTGCAAATTCAATTTTTCAGGTAGAATAATACGGAATTTCCCCTCGCTGTCGGTATAGGCTGACGGCTTTTTCTCTTTTTCCGATTTATCGGTAACAGAGCTGGAAATACCGCTTATCTCTACCAGCAGGTTGGGATAACCATTTTTGAATGGTGTTATCTGCTCGCCAATCACTTTGCCGCTGATAGCGTATGGCAAAGGAAGTACCAAGGGCACTTCATCTAAAAATGCCAATCCATCGCGAATGATGCTCCCGTTTGTTTTAAATGCGATCGGCATATATGCGTCAGAGAACAGATGTTCCGGCGCACTATCGTAAGTCTCAATAGTATTGTCAAGAAGAGAACTAGTTCTCGATTCATTGAGAATCTTGTTTATATCTTTTTGTGTAAAGAACTCCTCTATGTCTATGTTTTTATCTGTCATAGAGGGTTTTAGTTTATTTACAATATTTTTAAATAGTTCGCCTTCGTTGATGGAAGCATGAAGGGTTGCATGTTTAGCCCCCCCGATTATATCCTCAAATTTTGCTTTTGCTACCAAGTGAAAATCGGGTTGTGCCAAAACAAGTGCTTCCAAAATCGGATAGGCTTTTTCCGCGTCTATTTTAGACAAATCTTCCGGATTACGCACTCCTATCTGTACCAACAAATAAGCCATATCGGTTGTCATACCCTCTACCCGCCATAGATCAGCCTGTTTCACCCATGTATTTACCAACCTTGGATCCACATCAAGGTTGTGAGCCAAATCATCTCTCTGTTTCTGCGTTCTTCCTTTTATCAGCAATCCACGCACATCATATATGTAAAGGCTTCTCAGTTTTGCTTGCATGATTTTGCTAATCCCTTTAATAGAAATCAGCGATGAGCCTATCTCTTGCTGTTTTTCAAACAAACTCAACAATTCTTCTACTACTTTAAGGTCAAATTGTTCTTCAAAAACTTCAAGGCAACATTCGGGATGCCATTTTGAATCAACATGGTCAATATCCTCTACCTCATTCTCTTCATTAGCAGCGAGCTTGGCAAGATCCTCAAAGTACTCCTTAGCAATCAATAACTCCTCTTTCAATAGGCGTTGACTAACTTTTAATTTTCTATCCTGCACCCTCTTTTTCAGCATTTCGTACGTTATACGATAATTGGGGGCGCTCGCGGCAATAGAAACTAATTTTATATACAAATCCCATTGCGTTTGCTGACGTTCGGTAGTTGCCTCGGTAGTTGGCATTGAGTAGGGCATATCCGGTTCATCGTTTTTTATTAAATTTTCCACAACCACAGGTAACTTTTTTCCCCATCCAACCTTTCTTAGCTCAACAAGTAGCGCGTTTTGTTTTGCTATTGTTAACGCTCCACTATCAATTGCATCACTCACCTTCTCCTGCAATTTCTTTACTTCAAAATGAGTAAATCCTGCAATATTCTTTAGTTCGCCAGATATCACTCTTTTAACTTCGACTTTTTTTGCCGCCATAAACTATAATTTTTATGCAGATCCGCATATTTTAACTAATGTACACTTTTTAATTATATTAATCTATAATTGCATATTTGCGCATCTCTAAAATATTTGTACCTATTTAACACTATATATTTTACACTTATTTTAATAATATTCAGATGATCAAGTTAAAGATTGTATTTTTATTTTACAATACTTTATTATAATAATTTGTTAAGGCGTGATATAAGTGTTTGAATGTTAATAAAACAACTAATAAATAATA
>JAAZJT010000016.1 GCA_012800215.1 Bacillota bacterium
GCAAAACCTTTTGCAGCCCCAATTGCAATAATTCCTCAGAAAATTAAAAAAGATTTCACTGCACAGTACAGTGAAATCTTTTCCTTTTAGCTTAGCTATTACGCATTGGCTACTACTTCCTCGTTTCTTGCCTCGCCTACACGGCCGGCTTTAATTTCTTCATGGATTTTTGCCAGTTTTTTATCAGTAATGGGGAAGAAGATTTGAACAATCGCAAAAGCTACAACACCCATGAGCATTGGGTAAAGCGCCTGGAAGTTACGCAGGAGGCCTAGCACAGCTTCTGACGGGGCTGCACCTTGTGCATAGGCGGCTGCATCATAGCCTGCAGCAGCTAAAAGCGCTGTTCTTATAATAGTGGAAATAGTAGTAGAGCAGCGAACTGTTAAACCATAAACTGCCATGGTAATACCATCTGAACGCTCGCCTGTTTTCCAGGCATGCCAGTCAGCTGCAGCAGCAAACATCGGCATTAAATAAGCTTCGAGCGCGCCGGCAAAGAAGCTGGCTAAAGCAACAAAAAGTAAGAATACAGTGATGGATGCAGTTTTAATAACCATTGTTAAAATTGCCAGGAAAATAACATGCATTGCACCAGAAGCAACAAAAGCTTTCTTAGAGTCTTTCCAAATACGAATCCAGATAGTACCACCGAAGAAGGACCCGACCACAGCACTTAGGTTAAAAGCTGTCATGAAGAAGCCTAGTCTATTTAAATCGCCAACTACATATCTGAAATAGTAAGTTGCTGTAAGGATCTGGAAGAAATAATAGATTTTATGGATAGTAAAGCCGGTAAACATGGCCAGTAATGCTTTGTTTTGGAAAAGGGTCTTAAATACTACAGAAAGAGGAACTTTTTTCCTGGCAGGGCCAGCAACAACGTCCTCTTTTTCCAGGGAGGAGCCTTTCAGAATAAAGGCATAGACTAGGTTAATGGCAATACCAAAAATACCAATAACATAGGACATGGAAGCCCATCCAGCTGCTTCAGAACCGCCAGCTGCTATGAAGTACGTAAGCATAGGAGGAACGATCAGACCCCATAATGTTTTTCCACCATCACGTCCTAATTTTTGTCCTACAGCCAGATAGGACCTAACTTGAGGGTCAGTTGAAAGTTTGGGGAAAATTGTATTAAGCACTGAACCACTGAAAGATCCAAATACTGCCATTAGAACACCTAAAATAAAGACCGGAAAAGCTAAAGTGGAGGGATCATCTGACATTGAGGGCAGAATGAAGGTCATTGCATTGGCACCGGTGCCTACAATTGTACCGATAGCCAGCAGCTTCCAATACTTTCCGGTCTTAGATGATACTCTGTCCAGAAGCAAGCCAAATACAGGGCCAAAAATCCAACCCAAAATACCGCGAATTGTTTCCAGGGCACCAGCAAGGACAACAGGAAGCATATAAATATCAGTTAGAAGCATTGCAAGATATGAAGAGAAAAATGCCATTCCTCCGGATGCGCCAAACTGCGGTAAAGGATAAAGATACGTAGCTAGTTTATCCCTACTTGCTTGTTTTTCATCAACCATTCTTTAAACTAACCTCCTTTTTTTTAAATCGCACATCCCACAAAGACTCATTTCCTTAAGCTCCCAATATCCCCCAATCCCACCCCCTTACTCAGACAATTTGCAAAACTTTAAATCTTTGCAATAGAGTATTGCATCAGAAAAGAGGGAATTGTGCGATGATATCATCTAAATAGTAACAGTTTTCTGAATTATTGTCAACATTTATAAATAACGCTAAATTCCTGCCGTAAATTGGGGTACTAATTTTATTAAGGGAGCTTACTATTACAAGCCGCAGCCCCCTAAAAGCAGAAACTTCTATAAAGTAAAAAAGATTTCACTGCACTACGCAGTGAAATCTTTTTCTTTTAGTTTAGTTATTATGCACTAGCTACTACTTCCTCGTCTCTTGCCTCACCTACGCGACCGGCTTTAATTTCTTCATGAATTTTAGCCAGTTTTTTATCAGTGATGGGGAAGAAAACTTGAATAACACCGAACGCTACAATACCCATGAGCGCTGGATAGAGTGCCTGGAAGTTGCGCAAAAGGGCTAACACAGCTTCTGACGGGGCTGCACCTTGTGCGTAGGCAGCTGCGTCATAGCCTGCAGCAGCTAAAAGCGCTGTTCTTATGATAGTGGAAATAGTAGTTGCACAACGGACTGTCAAACCATAAACCGCCATGGTGATACCATCGGAGCGCTCACCGGTTTTCCAGGCATGCCAGTCAGCTGCAGCAGCAAACATCGGCATCAGATATGCCTCAATCGTACCAGCAAAGAAGCTGGCTAAAGCTACA
>JAAZJT010000122.1 GCA_012800215.1 Bacillota bacterium
ATAGAATTGATAGTTGATGCCCATTCGTTGCGTAGGCGGGCTATTAGCTACCGCCAGGAAAAGGAAATTGTGCAGAGTCCGTGTACGTTCAAAGGAAAAAGTGGCTATTAGTTTAAGCAATAATATATGGTGCAGTGTATAGGTGATAGTATAAATACTCATGCATTTTCCTCTTTTCTAAGCTTTTTTGTCCATTTTCAGTTTTATCTCAAAGGAAAAAAATTATGCTTGCCCCTTTCTAAAAGCATCATAGTACTGTTCAAAAAGGTAACCTTCAAGTTTACGTGCTGTACGCAAACGCTTGCAGGCTATGCGGTAAGACTGGCAAATGGTAAGCTGATGCCCTCCTTCTAACGTCAAGGTGCAGGGAGCCGGCACTGCCACCACTGCCAGCACCGAGCGCAGTCTAAAATAACCATAGGCACTATCACCCTTGACAGCAGGCTTTCTGCTTTTTAACGGCACATACAGTAAAAGGGGTGAAAGCGCTAAGGGCAAAAGATTTTTTTGTCCCGTCAGTGGTCCTAAGCTGCGACGCATCTCTTGTAAATCAAGGGAAAAAGCTTTAGCGATGCGTTGCAAAAAAGAACGCATGCTTAAATTTACCATGCCCGTTTGACCGTTGCGGTAAAAAATTTTAATACACTGTCCCAGGTCATTTTGATATATTGGAATAAAAGCGGCTACTTTCATTAGTTCACGTGCTTTCATAAAAAAACCTCCATTACTATGTAAGGAGGTCAATTAACATTATATGATTAATTATTAGCATCTGCTACTCTTCATAGTCGCCGTTTAGATAGCTAAACATATTTTGGTAAGCCTTTTCGCTAAGATTAAGCGCCTTTTCTATTTTCTGGTAGTTAATGGATATGCTGGCACGTGAAACACCATATTCAGCTGCCAAATCCTTCTGTGTCAAGTTTAAAAAATGAAAACGTGCTAAGCTATATTCCAAGGCAGCTGCCCAAGCCTCCACTTTAGCTATGCGCGGTGTTTCGGGAAAAACTGTATTAATAAAATCATGCCAAATAGCCTGTACATCAAGAATAAAACCTTCATCATAACAATTACTATGCCGCATGTTGTTAATTGTACATTCCATAACCTGTTGCCACTCAGGACGCCAGTTAGGAATATGCAAGGGGTATTGGCTTAAATCTATTTCCGTAAGCTCACCATTAATAAAAATACGGGCTTTCTTTTCCCCCAGGTTTTTCAGTGTCATTAAACCCAATTGCCTAAGACGTTCTTTAATCCAAGGATTTGCTACATATTTGCGCAGTACCTGCAGCGCAGTATCACCGCCTATTTTCTCATAAACAGCTAACACTTTCTCAATCATATCATCTGACCCATTATAAAGGCTGTTATTAAGTGCACGACGAAATTCTTTGTTGCTGCTGAAAAGAAAACAAATTTCTTCAAAGGTTGCCGCCTCCAAGATTCCTTCCAGGTATAGGTCGCGTTCAGAATAAGAAGGCAGCTGCCCCCATTCCTCATCCTCTTCAAAGGCTTGCAGCAGTTCCTTTGCTTCTAGTGCCATTTCGCCTTCCGGAGCTGCCTGCAGGTAATGCCTGAGAAATTCACGGGACTTTTCCATCTCCTCCAGCAGGCCGTAATTAACAGCCAACAAAAAGTAACATTCAGTCATGTTATGATCAAGCTTATTAATAATGTGCAGAAAAACGCGGTTTGCTTCCCTAAGCTGCCCCAGCTTACTTAACATACAGGCTAAATTGTAATGGTTAAAGGGGTTGTCCGGTTCTACATTTACTGCTTTCTGAAAATACAAAAGCGCTTTATTAAGCCTGTTTTTCTGATAATGCCGCATTCCCTTCTCTAAATAAAAAGTAGCATCCTGCTCAAAAGGAACTACATTGCTTTCTTTAGCAGCAGCGCATGCTTTTTTCTGAATAGTATTTTTCATTTTTTCACCACCATTACTTTACTCAGCCAAACCTAGGTAAATATCCCGCGCCAACAGTCGATCCCAATCGGTCCAACCATTTGTTTTGGCACCCTTATCCTGAGCTTGTGCAAACTGATTTAAACGCGCCGATACCAAATCAGCATGATGTAAGGCAAAAGCCTCAAAGGTGCGTGGAATTTCCGGGGAACCCCATTCCTGCTGCCCATGATGCGCCAAAATCATATGCCCTAATTCAAGCTGCAGTGTTGCAGGGAAGTCTGGTAATTTCTCAATATTACGGTCAATCATTTCTTTCCCGATAATAATATGTCCAAATAGCTTACCCTTTGTTGTTAGTTCTATTGCCATACCTTTAAATTCATATTCCTCGATTTTACCTATATCATGCAATAGCGCTCCACATAACAGCAAAGAAGGATCTAAAGCAGGTTGAAGTACAATAAATTGCCTGCAAAGAGCTGCCACTTCCAAAGAGTGCTCCAGTAAACCGCCTACATAGTTATGATGAACAGAACGGGCAGCCGGAGCTTCACTAAAGCGATGCAAAAAATACTCGTCTGCAAAAAATGTTTCCAATAACTGACGTAAATACGGGTTAGTAACTAATCCTACAGTTGTCTTTAATTCAGTTAACATTTCTGCACAAGCCCTGGGTGCAGTTTTTTGAAAGTGCTGGCGCCTAATTTCTGCTGCCGGCGTAAGCTGCAGGTCATAAACAGTTAATTGTGGACCACGGTAATTGCTAACTTCGCCACGTATACGAACAACATCACCCTGCTCAAAAAGAGCTGCCAGTTCCGGGCCCCTCTCCCACGCTACAGCACGCATTGAGCCTGTGGCATCAGCTATTTGCAGACGCAAATAATATTCACCGGCGCGGTTAGGCTGTGAAAAAGGATTAAGTGCTTTTTCCGTAACCACAAAATCACTATGCACTGCATCCCCTATTTTCAAGTTTTGAATAAACTGTTTTTCCACAAGTGCCTCCAAATAATAAAGTCGCTATTTTTTCTTTATATTCTATTCCCCATACTCACTTAATTTCCTCTTTCCTCTATTTATTGCCTCCAATAAAAACTACAGCTTTTACAATCCATTTATCATCTTTATGCCACTGCCAGCGATAGCTAAAACCATCGCTATAAGACTTTTTTGTAGTATATATTGCAAATTTTTCGCCGATTTGTTGTTTTTTTTCTAAACAAAGAGTATAATTTATTTTAAGTAAATTTCAAAACTACACCGTAGATAAATTTCAAACCGTAGATAAATATCAATTAGTGAGCAAAGGAGAAAAAAATGGCTAACACAAAAAAGAGTAACAGGTTATACTTATGGGGCATTGCCAACGTTGGGGAAGGTTTCATCAGCATAATTTCCAGTACATATATGTCCATTTTCCTGACAGATGTTGCTATGTTGCCATTAGCAATGGTTAGTGCGGTCATGCTGGTAACAAGCGTCTCTGATTTCATTTTGGCTCTGTCAGCAGGAGCAATCATTACGGGTACAAAACCTATGAAGTGGGGCAAACTGCCTTCGTGGCTTTTGGTATGCCCGCCCATTACTGCGCTTTTTAGTGTCATACAATTCATTAGTTTTCCCGATAACCCACTTCTTTCTTCCATTATTATCTCCCTTGGTTTTATTATTGCAAAAGCAGGATGGAATCTGTCATACACGGCAAACCTTTCTTTAATTAATGTCATGGCCAGTACGCCTGAAGAGCGTTCAAACCTTAATTCACAGCGGATGGTAGGCTCTAACCTCGGCAGGTTGACAGGTAACTATTTAACTCCCCTTCTCGTGGCTACCCTCGCCTCTACCGTGGCTGAACGCACCCTATATCCATTATTGATGGTAGTAGTTGGTATTTTCTTCATATTAACAAATATAGCACATTTTAATATGAGCAAAAGGTTCGAGGCAGCTTCTGATCGGAAGATCAAAATCGATACCCTTTCTTTCAAAGACATATTTCTTACCCTTACTACAAACCCTCAATTACTAATCACAGTCCTTATCGATCTCACAAGCAATATGGCCGGATTGACCTTGCCGGCTCTCTCTGTCTACTACTACAGATATGTTGCTGAAGCACCTTTAATGGTACCAACGCACATGCTTCTTACCGGGCTTGCAGGATTATGCGGCGCATTGCTAGTGAGAGCATTCGGTAAATATGTAAAAGATTTTAAGCGGGTTTTATGCTATGTTTATCTTGCAATTGCTGCAGTCCTATTTAGTACCAGATTTTTTGGTTATAACACTTACGCTTTTATGGCCGCCAATGTATTCATGCATCTATTATCCGGAGCAACTCAGCCATTTGAAATGGGTCTCTATATGGATAATGTCACCTATGTAAAGTGGAAAACAGGCAAAAACGCAAACAGCCTAATTGTAGGGCTATCTAGTATACCCGTTAAATTTGCAGGAATTTTCAGGGGTGTTCTGATTCCGTTTGCCTTGGCAAGTGCAGGCTATGTTGCCGGTGCAGACCCCACGCCAGCACTCAAGCAGGCCATTATCAACACTTTCTCCACTATCCCGGTATTGATTCCACTTTTGGGCTTTATCGTACTCCGCTTCTTCTATAAGCTTTCGACAGAGAAGGTTGAACAAATGAAACTTGAGATCGAGCAAAGAGAAGCCTAAAAGTATTCGAGGCAATATAATCTTCACCCAAACAAAAAAGAGGGTGCTGCAAACAATTAAAATGGCAGTACTCTCTTTCTCTTTTAATTATTAAATTTTTGACGTACGTAATAATTGTTGTGTGCTTTAATCCTAAAAAAGAAGGCTGTGCCCTTTAGAACAAGTTTTGGCACAGCCTTTTCTGCTTTAAGTTTAGATAAATTAGTCAAACTTAGGGCG
>JAAZJT010000123.1 GCA_012800215.1 Bacillota bacterium
ATTGGTAACGTTACAATGTCTTTTTCCGGTGCTGCTCATGCTGCCATGTTCCCGATCATCGGTGCTAACCGTATTGACCGCATCCGCTTAGCTACACGGCGCAGTATGGGCGCCTCCAGCGGTCAGATTCTTTCCAGTTTAGTAGTCACACCCATTATGGTTTATTTCGGACTGAACAGAGGTAATGACTATATGGGCTATTTTGCTCCGGTCTTAATCTTTTCTGTTTTAGCTACCGCCGCTGCCTTCATTAATGCTCATATTTTAAAACCTTTCGATTCCGGCCAGCAGCATGCATCGCGCTCCACCACCAGTATTTTTACTTTATTATCTATTGTTTTTACTAATAAACATTTATTTATTCTGTTTATTGCCGAATGTTTCCGTTGGACTTCACGCATGGTCATGACTGGGCTTTTAATGTACAATTTCCGCTATGTTTTTAATAACATGCTGATGATTGCCCCCATGATGACTGCCAGCAACTTGGTATCCTTTACCTGCACTTATTTTGGTCAGCATTTTGCTCTAAAGTATGGCAGAAAGCTAACTTATGCAGCAGGGGTTACCCTGCAGATGATCAGCTATTTGCTTGCCTACTTCCTCTTTAGAAATAATTTAACCATGTATGCCGTCATGATTGCCTTAGGCCATATTGGTTACGGCCCCTCAGCAAGTCAAACCACTGCCTTATTTGCCGATGTTGCCGACTATGCCGAGTTAACCAGCGGCAAAAGCGTTAAAGGCCTTGTGATGACTTTGCAGGGAATCCCCACACGATTTGCCAATGCCATTGCCGGTGCCATGACAGGGTTTGGCCTGGCAGCCATCGGTTTTGATGCTACTCAAGAAGTTCTTGCCGAAGGCGTAATTAGCGGTATTGCCATGATTTCCACACTACTACCGGCAGTATTTCTGCTTTTGGCCGTTATTACTATTCAGTTCTTTACTTTAAACGATAAGATGATTCAGGATTTAAGAGCAAGTAAAGCAGCTACCTCATAGCATAAAAATAATTTTCAGGCGTTATTATATAAATATAATGGGAAGGTGAAATAATCCTGCCGCGAACCATGTAACTTTTCGACAATTTAGAACGGCTATAAAAAACGCCGGGTTTATTCCCGGCGTCTTGTTATATTAAGCTGTTTTTTCTTTTTTACAGGCAACCGCCATTTCAGCTTCTAGTATTTCTCCCAAAATGGCAATGCCTTTTCTGATTTTATCTGGCGAAGCTTCGGAAAAGGAAAAACGCGCAGTATTTCTACCGTTATCATTGACAAAAAAGCCTGCACCATCAACAAAAGCTACTTTTTGCTCAATGGCCTTAAGTAATATTTCATGTGCGCTCATGCCGTGTGGGAATGTTACCCAGATGAAGAAGCCTCCTTGTGGACGGGTCCACTTTACACCCGGAGGGAAGTATTTCTCCATACAATCGAGCATTAGATCGCGCCTTTCCTGATAACGGGGAAGGAGAGAAGCAACATGTTTTTCAATATAGCCAGAAGCTGCAAAGCGGTAAGCCAATCGCTGCCCCAAAGAGTTGGAACAAAGATCAGTCGAGCCCTTGGCGCTGCTTAGCTTCGCAATTATCTCCGGTTCGGCCATCAACCAGCCCACACGAATCCCTGGACTAAAAGTTTTAGAAAAAGAACCGAGATAAATGACGCGCCCTTCCGTATCCATAGATTTAATACTGGGAATCGCTTCGCCTTCGTAGCGCAGCTCCCCATAAGGGTTATCTTCCAGAATTAAAAAGTTATACTGACGGGCTAAAGCCAGTAATTCCCTGCGCCGCTCCAAAGACATACAGACGCCTGTTGGGTTTTGAAAATTGGGTACCAAATAGATAAATTTGGGTAAACGGTTTTCCAGCTTCAGCTTTCGCAAACACGCTGCCAATAAATCGGTGCGTATTCCGTCATCATCCAGGGGAATGGGAACGCGGTCGGCTTCGTAGTTATAAATTGCGCCCAAGCCCCCCACATAGCCCGGCTCTTCCACTAACACCACATCGCCTGTATTAACAAAAAGCTTACTGACAAGATCCATGCCCTGCTGGGAGCCATTTGTAATGAGTATCTGCTCTGCAGTACAAGGGGCGCCTTCTTTGGTCATTTTTTCAGCAATATATCCACGCAGTTTTCCGTAGCCTTCCGTAGCACCATATTGTAAAGCGAATCTGCCTTCCTCAGCAATCAATGCAGACAACACCTCGTTTACTTTATCCATGGGAAAAAAGTCTGCACTGGGAAAACCTCCGGCAAAGGACATTACATCCGGCTGTTCTGTAAGTTTAAAAAACTCCCTGACAGCCGAAGTTTTCATACACCGAGCACGGTCAGCATACAGTTGTTCAAATTTCATTTGGCGCACCTCCATAGAAATAAAAAAACTCGTCTCCGCAAACAGAGACGAGCATCTATACCCGTGGTACCACTCTGGTTACCGAAAAAATCCGGTCACTCAAGCATTTGCTTTCATTATAACGGTAGAACCGGCGCCGCTTACTGATTTCAGCGGGCAACTCCGAGGCGGCTTACCCTTCACAAGTCCGAGGAAACTCTCAACTTTTGTTTCCCTCTCTGTCGGCTGCTCCAGGCTTCTTCCTCTTCTTCGTTTTTTTTATTATATGTTTTTTTGACTCAGATGTGAAGTTTTAAATTTAAAAGTTATTATAGCACGTTAGCATCAGCAATGCAAGGGAAAATTTTTAAACTTATCAATAACAGTGATTCACAAGCGATAATGTCTCAGTAGAAGCCAGAGGGAAATTCCCGTCTTTAGAAGTTAGGCTCGTGAGATACTCTGGGATGAGGTGAATCTAAGGAGAAGGCCTTCCTATAATTTATGCAGTAGCGCTTATTAGTGTGAACATATTATCTACCGTATCCAAATCTACTGCCACTAAGTTTTTTCCAGACTTCATCACACTGGGCAATTACCTCGGAGGAGAGCGCTCCTTTCTTTAAGTAAGACAGATTTTGAATTAAATGCTCAAGGCGGCTGGCTCCGACAATCACGCTATCTACATAGTTGTATGAAACGCACCAGCGCAGCGAAAGCTCAAGCAAGCTCATATCGTAGTTCTGCGCGATTTCACTTAATTGTTCCATTGCGGCGAGACTGTCATCATTCCAGTATCTTTTATAATATCCGGCTTCGGAAAGCCGAGTATTTGCCAGGGGGCGTTCCCCATGCTTGCCCGAAAGAAGTCCCCCCGCCAAAGGATTAAATATTGTCAGGCCGATCTTTTTTTCCTGAATAAAGGGCACCAGTTCCGTTTCAATACCCCTTGTAATAATGTTATAAACGTTTTCGGTCACACTCGGACCAACCCAACCGCGTTTGTCGCAAATACTTAAGGCATCCATCATTCGCCACGCAGCAAAGTTACTCATCCCGATATAACGTATTTTGCCGGATTTTACAAGGGAATTCATAGCTTCCATTGTTTCTTCCAGCGGTGTAGTTGGATGTGGAAAATGCATGTAGTAAATATCGATATAATCAGTATCCAATCGTTTTAAGCTTTGTTCCACAGCTGATATAATATGCTTTCTGCTAAGTCCGCTGCCGTTTGGGCCTTGCCCTGAGCGCCCTCCAACCTTACTTGCAAGGACTACACTTTCCCTACAGCCCTTCAGACCCTTTCCTGTTATGATCTCGCTTTGCCCACCTGTATAGATATCTGCGGTATCGATAAAATTTATACCGCTATCCAAGGCGTGCTTAATAACACTTATGCTCTCCTGTTCATTTAACTGCCCACCAAATGTCATGGTTCCAAGACAAGCTCTTGACACCATTAATCCTGTTCCACGCAGGTTAGTATACTCCAAATTGCTTACCTCCACTATTAATTATTACTAATATAATACGCTTTTTACATCTAATAGGCAAGATGAAGTATGCTACAAATTACATTGATGCATCAAAAAACGGACTGCTTACATCAAGCAAAAGGTATAGAGCAGGTTGTGTTAACAGGGTTCGCTTGTGTGTTTATGGAGTGATTCACAAGTGATAATGTCATTTTGTTTTTTTTAGCAGTCCATAGGCAATACTGTCAACTATGGCCTGCCAGCTGGCTTCAATAACGTTGCTGGATACACCTACAGTACCCCATGAACCTAAATTCTTGTCATGTGTCTCCGCAAGAACCCGTACAAGAGCTTCAGTCCCCGCATTTTCGTCCAGAACACGCACCTTATAGTCGGCAAGTCTCATCTCCCTAATGCAGGGATAGA
This sequence comes from Bacillota bacterium, assembly GCA_012800215.1. Classification (GTDB taxonomy): domain Bacteria; phylum Bacillota; class Dethiobacteria; order Dethiobacterales; family Dethiobacteraceae; genus JAAZIQ01. The sequence goes on from JAAZJT010000123.1 coordinate 4,254, forward strand.
ATTCTTCCAAAGCCTTTCTCAGGGCATTATCAAGAGCATTAACGGGACCGTTTCCTTCGGCAGCAGTATGCACTATTTCGTCACCTACCCGAAGCTTAATTACAGCTTCGGAATTTATTTCACCAGCTTCCCGTTTTTCCAAAATGATCCGCAGTGCCTCAAGCTGAAAAGGTTCAACATAACCGCCAAAGGCTTTGCGCATCAGAAGTTCAAAAGAACCTTCTGCACCTTCAAATTGGAAACCGGTATTTTCAAGTTCCTTAATCTCATGAAGAATTTTTTTAGCTTCAAAGCCGGCTTGGTTTAAGTTTATATCTAGTCCAAGTTCTTCAGCCTTGTAAATAATGTTACTCATACCCGATAGTTCTGAAACCAATACCCGCCTGGTATTGCCTACCAGTTCAGGGTTAATATGCTCATAAGTTTCTGAATTGCGCATAAGGGCACTCACATGAATACCGCCTTTATGCGCAAAGGCGCTTTTTCCAACATAGGGCTGATTATTAGCTGGGTGCACATTGGCAAGTTCACTTACATATCTGGAAAGCTCCGTCAGGTTTGCCAGATTCTTTTTATCCATACAATCTAACCCCAGTTTCAGAACCAAATTGGGGATTATGGAGCAAAGATTGGCATTGCCGCACCGTTCACCAAAGCCGTTTATAGTTCCCTGAACCTGTGTAGCGCCGGCGGTAACAGCCATAATTGAGTTGGCTACGGCCAGTTCACAGTCATTATGGGCATGAATACCCACAGGAATTCTTACCTTTTCAATTACAGCAGAAACAATTTCTTTTACTTCCATGGGCATGGGGCCGCCATTGGTATCGCAAAGGCAGACACTGTCGGCACCGGCTTTTTCGGCTTCCAGTATAGTTGCAAGAGCATACTCAGGATTGCTTTTGAAACCATCAAAGAAATGCTCTGCATCATAAATAACCTCTAAACCTAACCCTTTCAGATAAGCCACTGTATCCCTTATTATCCGGAGGTTCTCTGCAAGAGTAGTTTTAAGGGCATACTTTACGTGGAAATCCCATGTCTTGCCAAAAATCGTGGCAACCTGCACTCCTGCCTCCTGAATGCTTCGAATATTAGGGTCATTATGGGGTGAACTTCCTGGTTTACACGTACAGCCAAAAGCAGTAATTTTTGCATTTTCCAGCCGGTACTCCTTAATCGCCCGAAAAAAATCCATATCCTTAGGGTTTGAACCGGGCCAGCCTCCCTCTATATAGTGAATTCCCAACTTATCCCGTTTTAGTGCAATCTTTACCTTATCATCTGCAGAGAAGGAAATACCTTCTCCCTGAGTCCCATCTCTTAAAGTCGTATCATAAAGGATTACCTTTGACACTCCGATCTTCTCCTTTACCTAGCCCTCAGAATTTCATCTGCCACTTTATCTCCCATTTCTTCCGTATTAACCAGCGTACAGCCCTTCTGCATAATATCAGGCGTCCTGTAGCCTTTATCCAGTACCCTGACTACAGCTTGCTCAATTTCCTGTGCTTCTATTTCCAGATTAAAAGAGTACCGAAGCATCATAGCTGCAGAAAGAATGGCAGCCAAAGGATTGGCTTTCTTCTGCCCGGCTATATCTGGCGCTGAGCCGTGGCTTGGTTCATAAAGGGCTACTTTTCCCCCTATACTTGCCGATGCCAGCATCCCCAGAGAACCGGAAATCATAGAGGCCTGATCTGTCAAAATATCACCAAAAGTATTTTCGGTGACAATAACATCAAACTGTTTTGGCCACCGCACCAGCTGCATGGCGCAGTTATCTACATACATATGTTTCAGCTCAACATCAGGATATTCCTTAGCCAGGTCGGTGACAGTCTCTCGCCAGAGGCGTGAACTCTCGAGGACATTGGCCTTATCTACTGAACAAAGCTTTTTATTTCTTTTACGTGCCGTTTCAAAACCCAAGCGGGCAATCCGCTCAATTTCCTCTGTAGAATAAACAAGTGTATCTACGGCAATTTGACCCCGCTCTGTTTTTTCTCTTTTCTTTTCTCCGAAATAAAGCCCACCGGTTAACTCGCGAATAACCATTATATCGCAACCTGCTATTACTTCCTTTTTGAGAGTTGAGGCATCCAAAAGAGCGTCATAAAGAACTACCGGCCTTAGGTTGGCATAAAGGCCCAATTCTTTCCTCAAAGGAAGCAGGGAAGCTCCTTCAGGGCGAAGATGAACAGGAAGGTTATCCCATTTAGGGCCGCCAATAGCTCCCAATAAAACGGCATCACTTTCTTTGCATAGTTTCAGGGTCTCTTCAGGAAGCGGAACACCAACAGCATCTAGAGCCGCCCCGCCGACATAAGCCTCAGTAAAATGAAATTCATATCCATATTTTTTGCTAATAGCCTCTATAGCTTTAACGGCCTGCGGAATTATTTCCACACCAATACCGTCTCCGGGCAGACATGCAATTTTGTACATTTAGTCCTGCACCCTCCTGTTAACATAGTTGATCAAACCTCCCGCTTCTATCAGCTCAAGCATAAAAGGAGGAAAAGCTGTAGAGGTATATTGTTCACCTGTCTTTAAATTTGTAATGGTGCCTTTCTCGGTATCAATTAGGACTTCATCGCCTTCATTGATGGCATCAACGGCATCAGGAGATTCAAAGATAGGCAATCCTATATTAAACGCATTCCGATAAAAAATCCTGGCAAAGGATTTAGCCACCACCGCAGATACTCCTGCAGCTTTAATAGCTATAGGAGCATGCTCACGGGAACTGCCACAGCCGAAATTCTTATCGGCAACAATAATATCCCCTTCCCCCACTTTGTCAGGAAACTGGGGGTCTGCATCTTCCATACAGTGTCTGGCCAGTTCTGCAGGATCTGAGGTATTCAGGTAACGTGCAGGAATGATGGCATCAGTATCAATATCAGCACCAAACTTCCATGTTTTTCCCCTTATTTTCACCCTACTTCACCTCCCAAGGAGCGACAATACGGCCCATTATTGCTGATGCGGCAGCTACTGCCGGGTTAGAAAGGTATACTTCACTTTCCGGATGTCCCATCCGTCCGACAAAATTACGGTTTGTGGTGGCAACAGCCCGCTCTCCCTTAGCCAAAATACCCATATGTCCCCCCAGACAAGGTCCGCAGGTGGGGGTGCTGACGGCAACATTAGCGTCTATAAAAATCTCAAAAAGCCCTTCCTTCATGGCTTGTTTATAGATCTCCTGTGTGCCGGGGAAAACTATAGCCCTGACTCTGTCGTGAACTTTACGCCCTTTTAAAACTGCGGCGGCAGTACGCAAATCCTCTAGCCGCCCGTTAGTGCATGAGCCAATTACCACCTTGTCAATTTCTACATTACCTACTTCACTAATGGGCCTTGTATTCTCAGGCAGGTGCGGAAAAGCAACCTGTGGCTCAATATCCCTGGCATCTATCTCATAAACTGCAGCATATTCAGCATCGGCATCACTTTCATATAAAGTATAAGGCCGTTTTGTTCTACCTTTGACATATGCCAAAGTTATTTCATCAGGCGCAAAAATACCGTTTTTGCCCCCGGCTTCTATAGCCATATTAGCCATGGTAAACCGGCTGTCCATGGAAAGACTGCTTATCACAGGGCCGGTAAATTCCATAGCCTTATAAAGAGCCCCGTCCACACCGATTTTCCCTATAATATATAAAATAAGGTCTTTACCGCTAACCCACGGGTTTAGTTTTTCTCCCTGAAAAATAAACTTAATTGATTCAGGAACTTTAAACCACACTTCCCCTGTTGCCATAGCAGCGGCCATGTCGGTACTACCTACCCCCGTGGAGAAAGCCCCCAGAGCACCGTAGGTACAGGTATGGGAATCAGCCCCAACAACAACATCACCTGGTCCCACAATACCTTGCTCCGGCAGCAGGCAGTGCTCAATGCCCATTCTGCCCACTTCGAAATAATTTGTCAGTTCGTGTTTTCTGGCAAATTCCCGCAAAATTTTTGCCTGCTCTGCAGACTTAATATCTTTATTCGGTATAAAATGATCAGGCACCAGGACAACACGGTCTTTATCAAAGACAGACTCAACACCTATCTTCTCAAACTCTTTAATTGCTACGGGAGCTGTAATGTCGTTGCCAAGCACCACATCTACCCGGCAGTTTATTAATTCACCCGGACTGACTTTCTTTTTTCCAGAATGGGCAGCCAGTATTTTTTCTGTAATTGTCATCCCCATACCCTTTCACCTCTCTTGTATTTTAGGGCGTTATTAGCCCGCTTATAGTTGAGCTATATTCCTTTTTCTCCTGTTAAGTTTTCCTGGAGAGTTTTGCCTTCAGTATCAACAACAACTTTGTTTACCGCATTAATATAAGCCTTGGCACTGGCCTCCAGAATATCGGTGCTTACACCCCTGCCCAAGTAAACCTTTGAGGAGCCGAAAGGCTGAATTTTAACAGTAACCTCGCCAAGGGCATCTTTACCACCCGTAACAGCGCTTAAGTTGTAGTACAGCAGTGTACTTTGAAACCCTGTAATCTTTTCCACTGCTTTGTAGATGGCATCAACAGGCCCTTCCCCGCAAGCAGCATCCTCCAGGAATTTTCCATCCTTCTTAAGACTTAAGGTAGCAGTGGGGATAACCCGGCTGCCACTGGAAATATGGATATAATCCAGCTCGTAAGTAGCCGGAATGCTGCGTACTTCTTCTTCTACCAAAGCTATCAGGTCCTCATCAGTAACTTCCTTTTTCTTGTCGGCAAGGCTCTTAAACTTTTTAAAAGCTTTATTTAATTCAGATTCATCAAGCGTATAGCCAAGCTCTGCCAGCCTGCCGCTAATGGCGTGGCGACCCGAATGTTTGCCTAAAACAATATTGCTCACATTAAGGCCAACCAGTTCAGGGCTCATTATTTCATAAGTACTGCGTTCCTTAAGAACCCCATCCTGGTGAATACCTGACTCATGGGCAAAAGCGTTTTTGCCCACAATGGCCTTATTCGCCTGTACCTTCATACCGGTAAGGTTGCTCACCAACCTGCTCGTTCGGTAAATCTCTACTGTATTTATGCCTGTGGTGATATTGTATTTGTCCTTTCGGGTATGCAGTGCCATTACAACTTCCTCCAAGGAGGCATTGCCGGCCCGCTCACCAATACCGTTAATGGTGCACTCGATCTGCGCTGCACCGCTCGTTACGGCGGCAAGGGAGTTTGCCACCGCAAGCCCCAAATCATTATGGCAGTGAACACTTACTCTAGCTTTATGGATATTGGGCACCCTGTCAATAATATTTTTTATAAACTGCTCGAATTCACCAGGAGTTGCGTAGCCAACGGTATCAGGAATATTTACGGTAGTAGCACCAGCTGTAATGACAGCCTCCAGCACCTGACAAAGGAAATCCAAATCACTGCGGGAGGCATCTTCTGCAGAAAACTCCACGTCACCGGTATATTGTTTGGCATGCTTTACAGCCGCCACCGCCGCTTCCAGTACCTGCTGCCTGGTCATTCGTAATTTGTGAACCATATGAATATCAGAAGTAGCTATAAAAGTGTGAATCCTTGGTTGCTCCGCTGCTTTGAGTGCCTCCCAGGCCCTGTCTATATCGGCAAAAACTGCCCTGCTCAAGCCGCAAATCGTCACCCCTTTAATCTTTTCAGCAATGGCTTTTACCGCCTCAAAATCCCCGGTTGAAGCCATGGGAAAACCTGCCTCAATTACATCGACACCCAGCTTTTGCAGCTGCTTGCCAATCTCAATCTTCTCGTGAGTATTCAGGTTCACCCCAGGCGACTGCTCCCCATCTCTTAAGGTTGTATCAAATATATAAATCCTTTTATTATCCACGGTATACCCCCTGCAAAGGAAAATTAGCTTTAAAATAGCCGCAGCGGATTGTTATATGCCTATCCCTTTTTCTTCAGCCATGGCATCATTTTTCTTAGACGCTTACCCACTATCTCAATCTGATGCTCTGCTTCGGCCTTTTTAATTGCATTATAGACCGGACGGTTTACTGAATTTTCTAGCAGCCATTCACGGGCAAACTGGCCGGATTGTATTTCATATAGAATCTGTCTCATTTCTTCCCTGGTCTCTTCAGTGATAATCCTCGGGCCGGCAACATAATCCCCATATTCAGCAGTATCACTAACGGAATAGCGCATAAAACTGAGACCCCCTTCATAAATAAGGTCGACAATCAGCTTTAGCTCATGCAGACATTCAAAATAGGCCATTTCCGGAGCATACCCGGCTTCCACTAGGGTATCAAAACCGGCTTTAATTAGTTCGGTCACGCCACCACATAGTACGGCCTGCTCACCAAAGAGATCCGTTTCTGTCTCTTCCCTGAAGGAAGTTTCAAAAACCCCTGCTCTGGTGCAGCCGATACCTTTGGCATAAGCCAAAGCCAGTTCCATAGCTTTTCCGGAATAATCCTGATGAACTGCCACTAATCCAGGCACACCGGCGCCTTCTTGATACATACGGCGCAGCATATGGCCCGGGCTTTTAGGGGCTACCATAAACACATCAACATTTGGCGGAGGGACAATCTGCCCAAAATGAATAGTAAAACCATGTGAGAAACACAAAACTTTTCCCTCTGTCATATGTTTTGCTATCTCTGCCTTATACAGATTCCCCTGTATCTGATCAGGAACAAGAATTTGAATAATATCAGCTTTGGCAGCAGCTTCAGAAACGGGAAACACATCAAAGCCGTCCTCCTGTGCTCTTTGCCAGCTGGACCGACCCCTGTCAAGGCCGATAATAACATTGACCCCGCTGTCTCTCAGGTTCTGTGCTTGCGCATGACCCTGGCTGCCATACCCCATAATGGCTACGGTTTTCCCCTGCAGCAAGCCCAGGTCAGCATCATTGTCATAATAAAGTTTCATTTCATTTTTCCTCCTCATTGTCTTTTTTTTCCTTCTCATCGCAAAGGGATGTCATTTTGGTCCCCCGCAGCATAGCAACCTTACCCGTTCTAACCAGCTCCCTTATACCAAAGGGTTTGAGAGACTCAATAATAGCATTAATTTTACCCTCATCCCCTGTACACTCAATCATCAGAGTTTTTCTGCCAATATCAACTATACGGGCTCTGAAGATATCAACAATCTGCATAATTTCACCGCGCACTGCCGGATCAGCATTAACTTTTATTAAAACCAGCTCCCTGTCAACATACTCATCGGCTGTTATGTCATTTATTTTGATTACATCGACCAGTTTATTTAACTGTTTTGTAACTTGATCCAAGACCAGATCATCACCTTCTACAACAATTGTCATGCGCGATACATTGGCATCTTCGGTGCGCCCGACAGTAAGACTGTCAATATTGTAGCCCCGTCGGCTGAATAAACCTGTCACCCTTGTTAAGACTCCGGGATTGTTTTCTACTAAAACAGCAAGAATATGCCTCATAGCTTCAACCTCCTAACATCCGGTTGAGACATCCTCCGGGTGGTACCATCGGCAGAGCATTTTCTTCCCTTTCCACTACAAAGTCTATTACTACGACTTTATTGGCGGAAATGGCCTGCTCCAATGCCGGCCTCACTTCATCCGGTTTTGTTACACGCATTCCAATAGCGCCATATGCTTCCGCCAATTTGGCAAAATCAGGACCGCTGATTTCCGTATGCGAATAACGTCCGTCATAAAATAACTCCTGCCACTGCCTAACCATACCCAGGTAACTGTTATTTAGGATAGCTACGATTACAGGGATATCATTAGATACTGCAGTTGCCAGTTCCTGAATATTCATTTGTATGCTGCCGTCACCGGCAATATCAATAACTACTTTATCAGGTCTTCCCACTTTGGCACCTATTGCCGCCGGCAGGCCGTAACCCATTGTCCCTAGTCCTCCGGAAGTTATAAAACTCCTCGGATTGTTGTACTTGTAAAACTGAGCTGCCCATATCTGATTCTGGCCCACTTCAGTGGTAATAATGGCTTCCCCCCGGGTTACTTCGTAAATTTGTTCTATCACATACTGCGGTTTCAGAGAGCCACCATTTTCATAACGAAGCGGATATTCTTCTTTCCACCTGGCAATTTTATTCTGCCATTCAGGGTGTTTTTTCTGCTCCAGTTTTCTGTTGATTTCATGCAGAACTTGCTTAACATCGCCAACTATCGGAATATCAATTTGAATGTTTTTGCCTATTTCTGCCGGATCGATGTCAATGTGAATGATTTTTGCCTGGGGGGCAAACTCATCCAGCTTACCTGTAACACGGTCATCAAATCTGGCTCCCACTGCTATGAGCACATCACATTCGCAGACTGCACAATTGGCGTATTTAGTCCCATGCATACCCAGCATTCCCAAAGCCTGAGGGTGAATACCGGGGAACCCTCCCATACCCATTAACGTAGTAGTTACTGGGCTGTCAGCAAGTTCGGCCAGCTCCTGCAGTTCTTTGTGTGCTCCTGAGATAATCACACCGCCCCCTGCATAAATCAGCGGTTGCCTGGCAGCCATAATTAAATCAGCTGCCTCTTTAATCCGCTTTGGATCCCCCGGTCCAAACGACGGACAGCCCCTTAAATTAACTGTCTTTGGATAATTAAAGTTAGTTTTTTTCAGGGAAACATCTTTGGGGATATCTATTAATACAGGTCCCGGCCGCCCGGTAGTAGCAATATGAAAAGCTTCCTTAATGGTCTGAGCCAGATTTTCAACATTTTTAACAAGATAATTATGCTTAGTAATGGGGAGGGTAATTCCTGTTATATCAACCTCCTGAAAAGAATCCCGGCCTAACAAATCACATGTTACCTGTCCTGTAAAAGCTATTAATGGGACGGAATCCATATAGGCCGTTGCTATTCCCGTAACCAGGTTTGTAGCCCCTGGGCCAGAAGTTGCAAAACAGACGCCTGGTTTGCCGGTAGCCCTGGCATAGGCATCAGCCATATGGGCAGCACCCTGCTCATGTCGCACAAGAATATGCCGCAGGGGAGACTTATACAAAGCATCGTAAATTTCCAATACGGCCCCTCCCGGGTAGCCGAAAACGGTATCGACGCCCTCTTCCAACAAGCTCTTAACCAAAATTTCCGCACCCGAAAACATCATCCTTCCCACCTCCGCTTAATATAATGATCGTCAGCTACCTGTTGCTGCTGGTTTTTAATTAGTCATCCTTTAATACAGCTCCGGTACTAGCCGAAGTAACCATTTTAGAATACCTGGCCAAATAACCTCTTTTAACCTTTGGTGCAGCGGGCTGCCACTTAGCCAGCCTTTTTTTTAGTTCCTCATCATCAATTTTTAAATTTAATTTACAGCCAGGTATATCAATTTCAATAATATCCCCTTCCTGAACCACTGCAATGGGGCCACCCTCTGCCGCTTCCGGGGAAACGTGGCCGATAGAAGAGCCGCGGGTTGCCCCGGAAAACCTGCCATCTGTAATTAAAGCCACTTCTTTGTCGAGCCCCAGGCCTGCCACGGTGGCTGTAGGTGTCAGCATCTCCCTCATCCCGGGGCCGCCTTTAGGACCTTCATAACGGATAACAATAACATCGCCCTTTTTAATTTTGCCTGTCATCAGGGCTTCCATGGTTTCTTCCTCTGAGTTAAACACCCTGGCGGGGCCGGAATGCTTTAGCATCTCCGGAACAACTCCGGCTTTCTTAACCACAGCACCGTCGGGAGCAAGATTACCCTTTAGAACAGCCAGCCCCCCTGTTTCGCTGTAAGGATTTTCAATTGTTCTGATGACTTCTTTATTCAGAATTGTTTTCCCCTGAATATTCTCACCCACAGTTTTACCCGTCACCGTTACAGCATCCAAGTGGATTAAATCCCTGCAGGCAAGTTCAGCCATAACTGCCGGTATACCTCCCGCTTCATCCAGATCCTGAATATGGTGTGCCCCCGAAGGACTAAGCTTACATAACTGCGGGGTCTTCTCGTTGATTTGCTGAAACACTTCCAGCTTTAAATCCAGGCCGCACTCGTGTGCTATGGCGGGAAGATGAAGTATGGTATTGGTAGATCCGCCTAAAGCCATATCTACGGCAA
>JAAZJT010000017.1 GCA_012800215.1 Bacillota bacterium
AATGCAGAAAAAGAGCAATAAACTGCGCCAAAAACCAAAAAGCAGTATAGTTAAACCGATGAGTAAACCTAAAAAGCCCCCCAACACTTTCCCCCAGTGTGCGCCCAAAAGTTTTCGAAATTCTTTTTTAGACACATTTACACCTTCTTTCTCTTTACCGGGAAGCCGTAACTGTATCAGTGGCTACATTCTCAACTAATACTTTAATTTCCGCCACTGTACAGCCGGTTACATTTTCCACATACTCCCTAACGGCAGTTTGGAGTTCCCCAGTAAGTTGCGGGATACTCTGATCCGGTACCGTTACAGCACGCAGGTAAATCACTAGACCCGGCTCGGCATAAACTATACGTGTCTTGATTTCCCTTACTCCGCTAATAGTTCTGGCTGCTTTTAAAACCAAACTTTCTATAGCTTTAAAGCTAATACGAATTTCACCCAAAAGTCCCTGCTGCATAATTGTTTCAATAGTATTTTCCCGGCGCATACTGATGATAAGCAAATAAAACATCAGCGCCAGGAATAACACAGCAAGGAGTACAAATTCCCAATGGCCATAGACTGCATTAATGCTTGTCCGTAAAACTTGTACCGGGTAGAGGGAAAGGGCTGCTCCGCCTACCAATACAGCCGCAGCGCCGAAGATTAAGGCAAGTAATATTAAATATAGTCTTTCACGGGCATTCACTTACTATTCCGCTCCTTTCGCGCTACGCTAACATAAGAGTTCACTGCTTTAGAAGCCCCTGCTGGTGACAGGGGCTTAATCCAATTATTAATCTACTGAAACTTCTTCTTCATCTTCTCCTTTAGACGCATTAAAGTTAACACCTTGTACATGAACATTAACTTTAGCTACTTCTAAGCCGGTCATTGACTCAATTGCCTTTTTCACACTCTCTTGAATATTCCAAGCCACATCAGGTATGCGTGCGCCAAACTTAACAATAATATGCAAGTCAATGGTTGCTTTTTTCCCACTAACTTCTACTTTTACGCCTTTTGAAAGATTACGCTTTCCTAACATGCCGGCAATGCCGCCGGCCAGCCCGCCGCTCATACCTGCTACGCCTTCAATTTCAGTTGCTGCTAATCCTGCAATAATGGCCACAACTTCATCGGCAATTTTAACGGCACCTAGCTCTGTCGGCAGATACTCTTCCTGCACGGACAATTAAAAAACACCTCCCATAATTACAGGTAATACTGTAATGTTCTATATTATACCAAATCCTGTTGTTCAATACAATTCCTCACTAACCTAAAAAATCCTGCTAAGGGCCGCTATGTTCAACTACAGAAATATCTTCTATCCTTACACCGGTAGCTACACTCACCATATCCGCAATTTGCATAAACTGTGTTTCATCAAGTTTAGCAGCCTGTACTACAATATTTACCCTACCGTCTTTAAGAAAGAAAACAGCGTCTTTATACCCTTGGGCCTTCAGCATATTTTCTACCATTAATTCCTTTTCCATTAATTCAATTAAGGCCAATAATTGTTCTTCCGCCTCCTTTTTCCCTTCAGCTGTTATATTGGGATTGTCGATCATTTTATTAAGCATTTCAATTTCATTACTGCGAATGCGGTCGCGCTGCAAACGATACTCTACAAAAAATTCCTCAAAACTTTCTAAGTTCCAGTTTCCTTGCTCAGGGTCACTTGTGGTAGGCACAGCAGGATCATCTGTTTTCTGCGGTTCTCCCCCTGTTTCCTTATCAGCACCTTCTTTTTCATTTCTCTCATTTTCAGACACAGCTTCCTGGTCTCCCGGACTGACAATGTTAATACGGTCACTCTGAAACTGCTTAGCATACCAAACGGCTGCCAATGCCAGTACCAATAAAACAATAGTTGTTATCTTCCTTGACATTTCATTATTCATTATTCTCCCCTCCTTCTAGTCCATCTCTAAAACTTGAATACGATGCGCAGGCAAATCTAAAGCAGCACCCACAGCAGCAGTTATATCTGCTAGGAGACGTGCTCCCCCTTCACCCTTTACAGTCACTAAAACTCCGGCAATTTGCGGCGTCTTCTCTTTTACAATCACAGCTTCCTGTCCACTGCCATTTTGCTGCATCACAGTTTCTGTTCGCACTCTTTCTTCAGAAATTATACGGCTGCCACCACCGCCATCGTCTTCCTGGGTGGTACTGGTTGTGGTCTCCTGATTCTCTAAATACTCATATTCAGCACCGCTGGCAAGAGTAATAAAAACGCGAACATCTTTAACTCCCTTAATTGTTTTTAAATCATTTCCTAACTTGTGCTCTATTTGTTCTCTGTAATCAGTGCGGGTTGACACCACCCCTGCCTTATCTACACTGCCTGTGATGGGAGCAGGATTGAGAACGTTTTTAGGGGCTGCACTAATGTACATAAAATAGATACCTACTATCACCGCGACAATAATAAACCAATTTTGATATTTACCTTTTTTTTCACCTTTGCCTTGCAGCGTCTCAACTATACGCTGCCAAATTTGCTCACCCACACCTGACACCTCCTTCTCAAGTCATAGTAGACTAGCTATGTAAAAAGATATGCATGATTTATGCATCTAGTACATGTATCTCTACAATTTTCCGGGAGATCCCCAGCATATCAGCCACTTGCAGTTCTAAATCACTTCTCCGTATACCTTTAGGAAGCACTTTCTCCTGAGAGTTTATCCCCACTTCAACCGGCGCAATAGGTTCAACAGCACCTGCTGCTGTTGTCGTCTGAGCCATAACCTTTATCTGCCGGGGAACACCAAACTCAAAATGGTTAATATCCTCTTCCACTTCCAACGCCAAGGAGATTATTTCCAGACCTGCTGCCTGGAGAGTATTACTGATTTTTTCTTCTATTAGCTGTCTGTACCGCTTAAGAGTTAAGTCCCAATTCACTTGTTCTAAGGCATTTTGACGTTTTGACACATCTTCTTCAGTAACCGCATCACGCAATTCCAGTATAGGATTTAGTGCTCCCGGTAGCTGCAGTATTGTGCGCAGTGGCATCAATAGCATTAACATAAGTACCAAACCTACTACCATATTGACAAAAGGACGGAAATCTTTGCGCGGTAAAATCATTTCTATAATAGTTACAAGGATAATCAATACCACAATATTGCGTACCACACCAGACAAAGTAACAAGCATTATTCCACCTACCTTAACATAAAGGAAGTATTACCAGCCCCCGCAATAATGGTAATTGCCACATAAAAGATAATGCCAAGAACAGCAACAGCTGCAAAAACCAATGCCAAACAATTACCCAGCATATTAAGGGAATCACAAAGATTTGTATCCCCCAATGGCTGGATAAGGGCTGAAGCAAGTTTATAAATAAAAACAAGGGCCAGGATTTTAATTAATGGAAAAGCCACCAGGTAAAACAACACTAAAATACCGGCAATATGGACAGTGTTTTTTAAAATTAAAGTTGCACCGGCTACTGTTTCCATAGCATCTGAGATCATGCCCCCGACCACCGGCAAAAATGCACTGCTTACATATTTAGCAGTCCGTAAAGTAACAGCATCCCCCACCGTTGAAGCAAGCCCATTTATAGATAGCATGCCGATAAAGATAGTCATGGATAGCCCCATTACCCAAACTGCACAGTTTTTTAACAAGTCAGCCAGCTTGCTTACAGTAACGCGAGGAGAAAAATAGTTTACAATAGAAAGAATGGTAGTTAAAAAAATCAAAGGAAAAACTACATCTTTTGTCAATGTAGCAAAAAAATTAACAGCAAAAATTATTAATGGCCTAAAGAGCACTGAGGAAGCAAAGCTGCCAAGGGATGCTAATAATGCTAACAGTAAAGGTATGAGTGCCAGAATTAATTCCACCATTTTAGAAACAGTTTCCCGCCCCAGGCCTACTGCCACTGCAAAGCTTTGCATCGCAATTGTCACCAGAGCCAAATAGACGACAGCTTGTGATAATGCAGCAATACTGTCACTGGCAAAAGCTTTTTCCAAATTTTTTAGCAGCGCGGCTATTACCGCCAAAAAAAGTAATTTCCCCAACAAATTTAGATTAACAAACAATTCGCGCCACAAATAACGCCACAAGCCATTAAAAATTTCGGAAAGTGAAAGACCTTGTCCTTGACCAGAGCGTATCCAAGTTAGAAAGTCCTTCCAGGTAATATTCGGCAGATATTCGCCGGCCTCGCGCTGCAGTTCCTGCCAAAAGGCTTCTATTTCATTCAATTCCAGTTGTTCAGCTTGCTGCTGCACCATCTCTTCTGTCGATTCTGCCTGAACGGGCGACACTACTGTCGCCATTATGAAGATAACCAGCAATAAAGTACCTATTTTTTTCATATGCCACCTACACTATGGTACAAATTTGACAATGGTTTCCAGCACCGCAACTACTAACGGCATTGCCATGACTAGAATAAGCAGTTTCCCGGCAAATTCCACCTTGCTGGCAATAATGCCTTCCCCTGCATCACGGCAAATCTGCGCCCCGAATTCAGCTAAATAAGCAATCCCCAAAATCTTTAATAAGGTATTTAAATATACTAGCGAAATATTTGCCTGCAGCGTCATATCCAGCAGTACATTTATAACAGTAGATAAATAAGCTGCCACCCGCAGAAAAATAATAATTCCTGCCATCATAGCAATCATCATAGAGTAAAAAGGCTTTGTTTCCCGCACCACTATTACTAAAAAAGTAGCTATCAGAGCAAACGCGACAATCTGGATAATTTCCAATGTCCTCTCCCTTTCTGCTGCGACGGAAAATATCTTCTGGCCTTAATAAAGATTAAAAATAGTTTTAATCGTATAGAAGAGTTCATTAATTAATTGAATTACCATCAACAATACTACCACCACCCCACCTAATGTTAGCATTTGAGCCTGCTCCTCTTTTCCGGCTTGTTTTAAAACAATATTAAGAACAGAAATAAAAATGCCAATACCGGCAATGCGGAAAATCAGATCTACATCAAAATTGCTCATACAATTCTCCCCCTCCGGAAGTGTAATAATTGCTAGAGAAGCAGAATTACCACAGCCATCCCACTCAGTACGCCTAAATAACGCCACATTTTTTCACCATTGGCACAATTTTCTGCGGCATCTGCTGCATGGGAAGCCAGTTGTGCCTCTGCTGCCGCTAACTGTTTCAATTGGTCCTCACGCCCTAGAGTACCTAACCCAGCCGCACCCCGCGACAGGATCGTCCAGTCACGTGGTGTCAGGTTAAGACGATGACGAATAAGTCTAGCAGCCTTTAGCCAAGCTGTGGCAGCATCAATACTGGTGGACTGCTGTAACTCCTGGCAGGTTAACGTAAAGAAATTTCGCACCTCGCGTTGTGTCAAACGCTCCGCAACCTGCGCCAGGGCGCGTGGCAGTGGGGTAGCAGTATAACCAATTTCGGCCGCCAGTAATCGCAATGCCAACCTAAATTCCTCCAACTGACGCGTGCGCGCCCTTAGTTTTTCTGCCTGGAAATTCCCCCAAATCATCGTTGCAGTTACTATTAGGACTGCCCCTAACCATTTAATCCACATCTTCCTTTCCCCCTGTACGCAGCCACTCTTGAATAGAGTTTCCGGAATAAATTCCTTCAATGGTACCGGGCCCCTGCCGTCGAGATAAAATGATTATGCGTTCAAATATTCCGTTCTCCAATAGATATGCTAAGCTCGGCCTTCTTATGAGTTCCTTTAAATTTTGACCATGTGCTGTTGCTAAAACACTGGCACCAGTATTTACAGCTTCTTCAACTGCACGCACATCCTCGATCCGCCCCAGTTCATCAGTTACCACAACCTGCGGCGACATGGAACGTACCAACATCATCAGACCTTCTCCTTTAGGACAGCCATCCAAGACATCACTGCGACATCCAACGTCAAGCTGTGGCTTACCATGGAAACAGCCGGCAATTTCTGATCTTTCATCAACAATACCCACTTTAAAACCTGGACGTTTTTTTGCTGGGTCACCGTCGGATAGGATTCTCGCCAAGTCGCGCAGCATAGTAGTCTTTCCCGCCTGAGGAGCTGATACCAACAGGGTGTGACGTACACGTTTTAACTTTTCGCAATAAACATGCGGCAGTAGTGGCAGGCCAGCGCCTTTAACCTGCCGTGCAATACGAATATTAATGGAGCTAATATCCCGCAACAATTTTACTTGACTCCCTTCCATTACTACACGGCCGGCAAAACCGGCACGGTGTCCACCCGGCAGGGCTAAATAGCCACGCTTTAGCTCTTCATCCCGGGCATAAAGGGAATATTCTGTCATTTGCAGCAAAATATTTTGTAAATCATCAGCTGTAGTAAAATATGCATTATGCTGAGCAGTAACAGGACCATCCTGACCCAACATAATTTCTCCCCGCTCAGTATGCAGAAGTAATGGCTGACCTGAACGCAAGCGGATTTCTTCCAGGGATTGCTCTAAATGCCCCGTCAATGAAGCAAAAAGAGGCTGCAAATGCAGCGGTAAAATTGGGATAATCTGTTTTTTCCAAGATTTCTCCATGTTCTTTCACCACTACAGATAGTGTACAATTAAGTTCGCAAAAGTAAAAAGGAAAAGCCATCGGCAACTCCGAAAATGGTAAGTGATGAGCAAACCAGAAAGGAGTTTTAACC
>JAAZJT010000124.1 GCA_012800215.1 Bacillota bacterium
AAATTGAAGCTTTTCTTAACGATCTTAAAAAAGGAGAACTGTTAAAAAAAGAAAGCTTATCTTTGACTAAAGAAGGTCATGATTTTTATTATCAGGTTGCATCCTTGCTGCGGTATGAAAGCTTCCCGCAATATTGCCTGAAGATGGCTTTGCAGTATCAAAACAATCTTTGGCGTGTTAACCATGAGATAGTATTTCATCCTCTCTTCCGCAAACACAAAAGGGGAAGAAAAATAATCTTACCTGTGGCTTAAAGTGGGTATAGAATAGTTTTTCAAAAATGTATAGTTTTTAATGCCCAAAGACGCTTGATGCGTCTTTTCGCTACTAGGGAATTTCAATGAAAAAAAGGGAAATTATGCCGATATGCAGAACTAAATACGGAATCTAGGCGTGAAGGGGAGATAAAGTGGAGGTCATCTTGTGTGGAGGCACAGTGGTTGATCCAAGTCAAAACTGTAATGGTAAATATGATATTTTAATTCGGGAAAGCGTTATTTGCGAAATTGCTGAAAAAATAAAACCGGCAGGGCGGCAGTGTGTGGATTGTACCGGGTTAACAATTATCCCGGGGTTAGTTGACGTGCACACTCATTTACGCGAGCCCGGTGGAGAGGAAAAGGAAACTATCCTTTCAGGCAGCAAAGCTGCTGCTGCCGGAGGCTATACAAGCATCACTGCTTTGCCCAATACGCAACCTGTGCTAGATAGCAAAGAGAAGGTGGAACAGCTTAAAGTACGAATAAATAATGTGGGACTTGTGCGCATTTGGCCGGTTGGTGCCATTACCAAGTCTTTAGCTGGAGATGAGCTTGCCGATATTGAGGAGATGGCTTCGGCAGGAGTTGTAGCAGTAACGGATGATGGACGTGGTGTACAGAATGCTGTACTGGCAAGAGATGCACTAAAATTATGTGCTCGCCTGGGAATTCCTTTTTTGGAGCACTGTGAAGAAGAAAGTCTGGCAGGCAGCGGGCAGGTGCATGACGGGGATCTATCGCTGCAGATGGGTTTGCCTGGCATTACAGCAAGCTCGGAAACAGTGATGCTGTTACGTGATTTAATTTTGGCGCAGGAAAGCGGAGCGCATTTACATATTATGCATGTATCTTGTGCAGAAGCTGTACAGTGGCTGCGTATGGCAAAGGCAGCAGGAATGAAAGTAACATCTGAAGTTACGCCCCATCACCTACTTTTGACGGAAGCCGCAGTAAAAGAATATGGCACTTTGGCTAAAATGAAACCGCCTCTGCGTACAGAAAGGGATCGTCACGCTTTAGTAGCTGCTTTGGCAGAGGGAACAATAGATCTAATTGCCACTGATCATGCACCCCATACATCGGAAGAAAAAAACAGAGATTTTGTGTCAGCTCCCTTTGGTATTATTGGGTTAGAAACAGCTTTTCCGCTTCTCTATACATTTCTTGTCAAGGCAGGAATACTCTCTCTTTCTGCTTTAGTAGACAGAATGTCTTGCCGGCCGGCAAAACTTCTCAATATTCCATACGGAACATTAAAAGTTGGCAGTGCTGCAGATCTGACGGTGGTGGATTTGCAGCAGGAGCGGATTATTCAGCCGGCTAGTTTTTATTCTCAGGCCCGAAACACCCCTTTTAGCGGCTGGCGGGTGAGTGGTATTCCCGTATTAACGATGGTAGGTGGACGGATTATAATGCGTGACGGTCAAATATTAAATTAAAATGTAAGGAAGTTATGCAATGCCGAAAAAAATATCTATGGAAATCATCGAACAGGAAAATGTGGGCAGCAATGTTTATCGTCTGACTTTGGCCGGCAAATTTTCTGCTCAACCGGGACAGTTTGTGCAGGTGGCTGTATCAACTGCTTATGATCCTTTTTTAAAACGCCCCTTTAGCGTACATGATTGCAGCGCAAATACTTTAACTTTACTTTATAGAAGATCGGGTCGCGGCACCAGCCTTTTGGCAGAAAAAAAGGCGGGAGAAAAGCTAGAGGTGGTGGGACCGTTAGGTACAGGTTTCCCCATGGTAACAGAAGATAAAATTATACTGGTAGCCGGAGGAATTGGGTCTGCACCTCTTTTTTATTTATTAAAAACTTTACAGGCGGCAGGTAAAAAAGTCGCTTTTTATTACGGTGCGCGCAGTAAAAACGAACTAATTTTACGCGAGCAATATCAAATGCTGGCAGATGAGTATATGGAAGCAACAGATGATGGTTCGTGCGGGCATCAAGGTGTGGTAACTGAACTTATGGCAGATGTTTTAGATGAAGAAAAGCCTGTCATTTTTGCATGCGGGCCTGATGGCATGTTGCGTGCAGTAGCAAAGCTGGCAAAAAGAAATAAATGTCGCTGTTATGTTTCCCTTGAAGCTCATATGGCCTGTGGGGTAGGCGCCTGTTTAGGCTGCGTTGTTCCTAATATTCGAGGAGAATATGTGCGTGTATGTGTAGAAGGCCCTGTTTTTCCTGCCGTGGAGGTGTTTTAAAATGCCGGATTTAACTGTATCACTTGGTAAGCTAGTTTTAAAAAATCCAGTCATGCCTGCATCAGGTTGTTTTGGTTATGGAGAAGAATATGCGCCTTTTTATGATTTATCATCTTTAGGTGCGATTGTGGTTAAGGGAACTACTGCTAAACCTTGGCAGGGCAATGCGCCCCAGCGTATTGTGGAAACACCGGCAGGAATGCTAAATGCCATTGGCTTGCAAAACCCGGGGGTGGTAGCTGCTAAAGCTAAAATTAGTCAGCTGCTTCGCTACAGGACACCTGTAATTGTTAATGTATCAGGTCATAGTATTGAAGAATACAAAAAAGTGATTTCAGTGCTGGAAGAGGAAAATACGGTGGCAGCCTATGAAATTAATATTTCTTGCCCCAATGTAAAAGCAGGAGGGATGACTTTTGGTACCGACCCTGACATTGTAAATAAGCTAATTACTGCACTTCGCCCCCTGACAGAAAAAACTTTAATTGTTAAACTGTCACCCAATGTTACTGATATTACTGAGATTGCTGTTGCTGCAGAAAGCGCGGGAGCCGATGCTTTATCACTGATTAATACACTGGTGGGTATGGCAATTGATATCGAAAAAAAACGTCCTGTCTTGGCAAATATTACGGGAGGCTTATCAGGTCCTGCTGTTAAACCTGTGGCACTGCGGATGGTTTGGCAGGTAACAGATGCTGTTAATATTCCTGTAATAGGCATGGGTGGAATAAGCTCTGCAGAAGACGCGGTAGAATTTATATTAGCAGGAGCTACGGCTGTAGCCATAGGTGCTGCTAATTTTGTCAATCCTACTGTCTGTCCGGAAGTAGTGGCTGGGATTGAGGAATATCTATCTAGTTATAACTATACTTCTGTCCGGGAGATTGTGGGACTGGCCAAAAGAACAGTTAACACTCAAAGCTAAGGAGGCAGGATGAATGAAGGAAAAAGTTATAGCAGCACTGGATGTGGAGACAGAAGAACAAGCTTTGTCACTGACAAAAAAATTAAAAGATTATGTGGGTGCTTTTAAAGTTGGTTTGCAATTATATAATAATGTTGGCCCAGGTATTGTTAAAAAAATAGCCGATCAGGGCTGTAAAGTTTTTTTAGACTTAAAATTTCATGATATTCCCAATACAGTGGCCGGTGCTGCAGAAGCTGTTGTTGGTTTAGGGGCTTTTATGTTTAATGTTCATGCTGCAGGCGGAAAAAAAATGATGCAGGAGGCAGTAAAAGCTGCCCAAAGAAAAGCAGCACAGTTAGGAATAGCCAAACCTTTAATTATCGGTGTCACTGTCTTAACTTCCATGACTGAAGCAGAGTTACAACAGGAAATAGGGATACAAAAAACACTTCCTGAGCAAGTGGCAGCCTTAGCACTTTCGGCGAAGGAGGCAGGCCTTGACGGTGTGGTAGCTTCTGCCCAGGAGATTCCTTGGATCAGAGAAGTCTGCGGCACTGACTTTTTAATTGTTACGCCTGGTATTCGTCCGACTTGGGCAGCTAGTGATGATCAGGCCCGCATTGTAACGCCACAGCAAGCACTTGATTTAGGTGCCGATTATTTAGTTATTGGCCGCCCGCTAACTGCGGCTGCAGACCCGCGGGAAGCTGCTCAACGCCTATGGGGTTAGATTTAATATAACTATTGCCGCAGGGAGCAAATGTCTGGAATGGAGGAATAACAATGATCAGTGAAACAAGAGTCTTAGAAGTATTAAAAGAAACAGGCGTACTTTTGCAGGGGCATTTTTTGTTGACTTCAGGTTTGCATAGTGATAAATACTTACAGTGTGCGCAGGTTTTTCAGTATCCTAAGTACGCCGCGGAATTTTGCCAGGCTCTGGCCGCAGCATTTGCTGCAGAGAAGGTAGATTTATGTATCGGACCGGCACTTGGCGGTGTAGTCATTGCCTATGAAACAGCAAGAGCTTTGAACACACGCGGCATATTTGCAGAGAGGGATCAGGCGGGGGCAATGACACTAAGGCGCGGTTTTGCCATTAATCCAGGTGAAAAAGTTTTGGTCTTGGAAGATGTAGTAACAACGGGCGGTTCAGTGCGTGAAGTTATAAGTTTAGTACGTGAAATGGGTGGTAAAGTAGTAGGAGTAGGTTCAATTGTTGACCGCAGTAATGGTAAAGTTGATTTTGGTGTTCCTTATCATGCCTTAATCCGCTTTGAGGTTAATACTTATGAACCAAATGAATGCCCTTTGTGTAAACAGGGCACACCTGCTGTGAAACCGGGGAGCCGCAAATAGCTAAAAATATATTTAGCTGCTGCGCATCTTCCTGTCGAAACTGCTGTAATCTATGTCATTTATTGCCTAGGAAATAATATATTTTTGTCATTTACTGTTTAGATTTTTTTAATAGTGATGGGGTTATAAAGTGGGGTGTGGTCATGGCCCGCGGGAAAACAATTTTTTATTGCCGGCAGTGCGGCTACGAATCGCCTAAATGGCTCGGGAAATGTCCTGGCTGTGGTTCGTGGAATCAAATGGAGGAGGAACTACGCCAGCCGGCTAAAAATGCTTTACTGCCTGCAGCAGATGTCCAGATTATGACGCTGGCTGATGTCAATGAAGGCAAAGATGCGGTAAGATTAAAAACAGGCAGTAAGGAATTGGATCGTGTGCTGGGAGGGGGCTTGATTCCCGGCTCTCTTGTCTTGATTGGGGGCGACCCGGGGATCGGCAAATCAACGCTTGTGCTGCAGGCGGCTCAAGGCTTAGGGTGTGATGGACAAAAGGTTCTCTACATCGCCGGTGAAGAATCTGCTGCTCAGCTTTCTTTACGTGCTAAACGTTTAGGCGTTACCAACAAAAAAATTATGGTTTTGGCAGAAACTGATATGAATATTTTGGAGGAACAGGTGCGCAAGGTAAGACCGGATGTGGTGATCGTTGATTCTATCCAAACTGTTTACCGCCCTGAACTTTCTTCCGCTGCCGGTAGCGTGAGCCAGTTAAAAGAAGCAACCTCAGCCTGGCTGCGTTTGGCGAAAACTGAGAATGTTACTGTACTTTTAATTGGTCATGTAACAAAAGAGGGGCAGATTGCCGGGCCGCGTATATTAGAGCATATGGTAGATTGTGTGCTTTACTTTGAAGGAGATAGGCAGCATCTTTACCGTATTCTGCGTGCAGTTAAAAACAGATTTGGGTCCACACATGAAATTGGCATTTTTACTATGGAAGCAGCAGGCTTAAAGGAAGTAGAAAATCCTTCCGAATGGTTGCTTTCTCAGCGTTCACCCGGTGCTGCCGGCTCTGTTGTCACTGCCAGCATGGAAGGCACACGCCCTTTACTAGTGGAAATTCAGGCACTGGTTACACCCACGCGCTATGGAAATCCACGCAGGACAGCCACTGGTGTGGAAATAAACAGAGTGGCCTTAATTTTAGCTGTGCTGGAGCGCCATGTGGGCATACAAATTCAGGATTATGATGTTTTTGTTAATGCTGCCGGTGGGGTAAGATTAATTGAGCCTGCAGTGGATCTGGCAGTGGCTGCCAGTTTAGTAAGTTCTTTTCGCGACCAAGCAGTAGCTTCTGAATATCTTTTTCTCGGTGAAGTTGGTTTAGCCGGTGAAGTACGTGGCATACCGCATTTGGAACAGCGCTTACATGAAGGTGCCCGCCTAGGCTTCAAAAGGGCAATAGTGCCCAAATTTAGCTTAAGCTCTTTACAAAGTGCTGCCGGCCTCCAGATAAATGCAGTATCCACATTGCGGGAAGCCATCGAGATTTTGGCACATTGAATATAAGACTTTAAGGAATGTAATGAGTTAAATTTGCATTTTTTATGATACTATATAAATAGTGTTTATAACGAATGGTGGTATAGGGATGCAATTATTTTTAAATATGGCTTTTATTTTTTTAGCCAGAGTTTGTGATGTAACCTTATCGACTGTAAGAATATTAATGATTATGCGTGGGCGTTCTGCAACTGCTGCCATGATAGGTTTTACTGAAGTTTGCATTTATGTATTAGCTTTAAGCCGTGTAATAGGCAGTTTGGAAAATCCTATTTTCTTAATAGCATACGCTCTGGGTTTTTCTGCAGGCACATATACCGGTGGTTATGTGGAGGAACGACTGGCTTTAGGTTATGCAACAGCTGAGGTTATTTCGTTAAGTAAAGCTGAACTTTTAGCAGAAAAACTGCGGGAGGAAGGTTTTGGCGTTACCATTGTAGAAGGTCGCGGCCGCGAGGGGGTACATGAAATATTGCATGTTTTGCTTAAACGAAAAGATATCCCTGATTTTCTCTCTATTATTAATAGTGCGGATCAACAAGCTTTTGTCAGCATTATGGATACAAGAAAGATTCTGGGAGGCTATTTTAGTAAAATTAAGGCAAAATAAAAGCTGGAGGATACTATGAACAGTAATCATGCCATTGGCCTGCTGGATTCAGGTGTTGGCGGCCTGACAGTAGTACAGGAAATTATGAAACAACTGCCACAGGAAAAAATCGTTTACTTTGGTGATACAGCAAGGATGCCTTACGGACCTAGGCCGCAGGAACAAGTGCGGGGTTTTGCCAGCCAAATTATACATTTTCTTATTACGCAGGAGGTAAAACTAATTATTGTTGCTTGTAATACTGCAACGGCAGCGGGCCTGCCTTTCTACCAAAAAGAATTTTCCCTACCTATTATTGGTGTTATTGAGCCAGGAGTGCGGGCAGCGCTGCGCCAAACGAGAACAAAAAAAATTGGCGTGATTGGAACACCGGGGACAATTGACAGCAAAGCTTATGAAGAGTCCATTAAGCGTCATGATCCCACTGTGCAAGTTTATTCGCAGGCATGCCCCTTGTTTGTGCTGATTGTGGAAAATGGTTTAGTTGAAAACCCGGAAACAATTTGTGTTGCAGAAGAATATTTGCGTCCTTTACGGGAAGCAGGTGTGGATGTTTTAATTTTAGGATGCACACATTACCCTTTAATGTCGCATGTAATTGGCAAAGTAATGGGGCCTGGTGTAACTCTAATTTCTTCTGCTGCTGAAACTGCTTTAGAGGCCAAAAACATTTTAGCCAGAGAAAATATGTTGCGGCAGGCAGCGCCGGAAAAAGTAAAGCATCGTTTTTTTGTCAGTGGCAACCCGGCTCCGTTTAATGCCATTGGTGAGCCGCTCTTGCAAAGTTCACTTGCTACCTATCAAGTTTTACTGACTTAAATTGCATATCTTCTCCCTTATTTTCATACATTTCAGTAAAACTTAAACAGGGGGAGGATTATGCGCAAAGAGCTGATCATATTATTACTGTTATGCTGTATAATTGTTAGCGGTTGCTCGCTATTGCAGCAAAAAAAAGAGCCACCTCGGCAGGAGGGGGACAGGCTGCCTCAGCCGCCAGAGAGTGAATTGAACTTGAGGGAAACCATATTGTATCTTCCTGAAGAAAATTGGCAAGTACTAATACCGGTACGAGTCTACCTTCCCTGGGAAGAAGGGATTGCAAAGGCTACTCTTCGTTATTGTACGGAAGGAAATTTGCCTACAGCAGTTGCTGCTTTGGGTTTTCAGCCGTTATTACCTTTGGATACCAATGTTTTGGGAATTTCCCTGCACAATGGTTTGGCGCGTATTGATTTTAGTAAGGATTTTTTAAATTACCCACGGGAAAATGAACGCCTTGTGCTTAATGGCCTAATTTATACTTTGACTGAATTTGCCTCCATTAATGCCATAGAATTACTGGTGGAAAATCAAAAAGCCGCTTTGCCTGGTGATACGGCAACGGACAATCCATTTTCCCGCGAGTTTGGTCTAAATTTGGAGGTTTCCGCCAACGTCGATGACTTTGCCGAAACAGAGCGGATTACGCTTTACTTTTGCTATCAGGCGGGAGAACGTATTTTTTATGTGCCTGTAACACGTGTAGTAAAGAAAACAGAGGAATTACTGCAGACAGTGGCAGAGGAGCTGCTGGCTGGTCCGCTAAGCAACATGCCATTATTTTCAGCACTTCCGCCGGCGATAAAAATACACAGCGTAAATAGTGCCGAAGGAAAAGTTTCTTTGCATTTGGCTGGCGATATGATGGTTAAGGATCAATTAGCTGCAGATTGTCTAAGACATCAAATTGCACTCACATTTACGGAGTTAGAGGGAATATCGACAGTAGAATTATTGGTAAACGGCAAAGAGCCTGCTATGAATTCAGAAATAAATTTTCCCTCATCTTTTGGTCGGCCCAAACGGTGGAATTTAGTGGAATAAGGGAAAAGCCTAAGATTGCATGATAATGACAGGAGCAGTATAATGTTTAGCATAAACTAATTTTTACCTACCAGGAGGATTCTCATGAGACTTGATGGACGGCGGTTAGAACAAATGCGCCCGTTGGTAATTACACCACATTATTTAAAGGCCCCAGAGGGCTCGGTGTTAATTGAATTAGGTGAAACGAAAGTTATTTGCACCGCTTCAGTAGAGGAAAAAATTCCCCCTTTCTTACGCGGTCTAAATCAGGGTTGGGTGACAGCCGAATATGCAATGCTGCCGCGGGCGACAGAAGTGCGTACTATGCGTGAGCGAGGAAAAATTTCTGGCCGCAGTTCGGAAATACAACGTTTGATAGGACGTGCACTGCGCTCAGTGGTCAATTTAAATGCGCTGGGTGAGCGTACCATCTGGCTGGATTGTGATGTTATACAGGCAGACGGGGGGACGAGGACTGCTTCTATTAGTGGTGCCTTTGTAGCAATGTATCTGGCATTGTCGAAATTAATCTCAGATGGTGTGCTAACGGAGATGCCCATTACAGATTTTTTGGCAGCCGTTAGTGTAGGAGTGGTTGATAATGAATTATTGTTGGATTTAAATTATAGTGAGGATAGCAGAGCTGAAGTAGATATGAATATTGTTATGACTGGCAGTAATATGTTGGTAGAAGTACAGGGTACAGCTGAGGGAGCGCCATTTTCCAGGGAAATGATGAATGCCATGTTGGATCTGGCGGGAGCCGGTATTGCCCAGATTATAAAGGTTCAAAAACAAATTTTGTTAGGAAAGATAGAATGAAGCTTGTAATAGCAACAGGCAATGCAGGTAAATTGGCTTAATATAAAGAACTGCTGGCTAATCTGCCCTACACTATTTATTCGCAGAAAGATTACCCCGAAGTGGGGGAAATTACTGAAACCGGCTTAACTTTTCGGGAGAATGCGGCACTGAAAGCGGAATTGGTTGCAGCGCATACCGGTGAATTAACGCTGGCAGATGACTCAGGTCTAGAAGTGGATGCTTTAGGTGGTCTTCCCGGTGTTTATTCGTCACGTTTTGCCGGGCCAAATGCCACTGATGAAGCTAATAATGCCAAACTATTAAGAAAATTGGAGGGTATTGGCCCCGCAGAGAGGACAGCCCGTTTTAGGGCGGTAATTGCGGTATCTTTTCCTGGCAGAAAGACTATTTTTGCTGAAGGGGTATGTGAAGGCAGAATAATTGAAAAACCGCTTGGCACCGGAGGATTTGGGTACGACCCGCTATTTTTACTGCCGGAGAGGGGTTTGACTTTTGCTCAGCTGACAGCGGCTGAGAAGAATAAAATAAGTCATCGTGCCCGGGCTTTGGCACAGGTACGTCAAATTTTGCATGATTTGGCCCTCAAGGGATAAATTTTTGTTCTCATTTAAACTTGTAATCCACAACCGAGTAAAAAATGAAGATATTTCCTTTGACAACTGGCTATCATATCTGGTATACTGTTTTTTGCAGCAGTCGGGGTGTGGCGCAGTTTGGTAGCGCACTTGGTTTGGGACCAAGGGGTCGCAGGTTCAAATCCTGTCGCCCCGACCATTTAATTGCTATAATTAATTCATTTTATAATTTGGTCTGGAAAACAGGACGGTTTACAACCAACCTTTTAATGATCAGCCATAAGCAGGCGGGTGTAGCTCAATGGTAGAGCGCTGGCCTTCCAAGCCAGTTACGTGGGTTCGATTCCCATCACCCGCTCCATCTTCTACCTCTTGATTTTAAGCGTAAAATCGATTA
>JAAZJT010000125.1 GCA_012800215.1 Bacillota bacterium
CCAATTCTAATTGTCATGCTTTTACCTCCCAGATAGATTATCTTTGTCAAATGTCAAGGCTTTAAGCCTAGGCAAATTGTTTAAAAACACAAGTTACTTTTCTACATTTACAAGCAAAATCCTGCTAAATGATGTACCATATTTACCTTAATTGTATACCATAATTAACATATTGACTACACAAGAAGAGAAATTTTCACTCAAAAAAATAGCGCTGCTGCGCTATTGATGGCGTTTTCTTTTACTTGATGCCGGAATGTTTAGTTCATCCCGATATTTAGCTATAGTTCTGCGGGAAACAATAATTCCGCGTTTAGCTAAAAGAACACGTAACTTTTCATCACTATACGGCTTATAATCATCTTCCCCGGCAATTAATTCTTTTAAATGGCTTTTGACAGATTCAGAAGAAACAGCAGAACCCTGATAGTTTTCCACACCGGAAGTAAAAAAGAATTTAAAAGGATATAGCCCTCGCGGTGTTTGTAAATATTTATTAACTGTTGCCCTGCTGACAGTGGACTCATGCACCTCAATTTGTTCTGCAATCTGCTTCAGAGTCATTGGTTTAAGATATTTTATGCCTTGTTCAAAAAAGTCAAGCTGCAGCTTTACTATTGCTTCTGTTACCCGGTAAAGTGTCTGCCTGCGCTGTTCAAGACTGCGTATTAGCCAGAGGGCAGAATCCAGGCGGCTTTTTATAAACTCATTTGCCACTTGTTCTGCATTTCCTTTATCCAGCAAAGAGCGATAGTATGAATTTATAGTAATGCGCGGCATGTTAACTTCGTTTACCAAAATAATATAATCGCCATCTATTTTCTCTACTACAACATCCGGAACTACATAACGCACATCTAGCCCGCTGCCAATTAACCTGCCCGGTTTAGGATCGAGAGTGCGGATATAATCAATGGCGGCCTGCACTGCTTCCACTTCCACCTCTAGCTCGGCAGCGATTTTTTTTACTTTATTATCAGCCACTTCAGACAGGTAGCTGCTGACAATAGCTTTAGCCAACGGATGTGCGTCTTGCCTTTCCCGCAGCTGCAGCAGTAAGCATTCCTGTAAATCCCTGGCTCCAACTCCTGTCGGTTCAAATGATTGGATTATTTCTAATACCGCCATAATTTCCGTTTTTTCCACACCGAGCAGCTGAGCGAATTCAATGGGCTCACCCTTAAGATAACCGTTGGAGTCAATATTTCCGATTAAAAATTCCCCTATACTTCTTTCAGCAGGCTGCAGGCTGCACAGTCCTAGCTGCAGTAGGAGATGTTCCTGTAGTGACGGCTCTGTGCTTACAGCATAGTCTATGACCAAACTGGTGTCGGCTGTCTGCACAGAAGGTTTCGGTAAAGGATCAAAGCCCTGGTCACGCAGATATTCATCCCAGTCAATAGGATCCCTTTCTAGTTCAGCCTCCGGCTGTAACTCCGTACTTTCCTCATTTTTTTCTTCTTCCGGCTCCTCCAGATCCAGCACAGGGTTGTTAAGACATTCGGCTTGCATAAAGGTTCGCAATTCCATTACAGGTAATTGTAAAAGATTGATGGCCTGCTGAAGCTCCTGTGTCATAATCAGCTTCTGCGTTTGTTCCAGTTTCAGATTATAAGTTATACGCATGGCTAGCATCTTCTTTCATCAGAATTACCCTAAAAGCCTACATACTTCTCTTTACATTTTATGCTCACAGCAAAAGATGATGAAAAAAATAAACTTGTCCCCTAAATTAGTTTCTTACTTTATTACTAAATTCGCCTTTCCAGCGAAAAAATCCTACTACCTCCTTGTTAATGTCGAAAAATTATATTATTTTTTCTGCAATCGTAGGCTGATTTTTTCCAGTTTGCGCATCCGATGATTAACCCCTGATTTACCTAAAGGAGGGTCCAAAAGAGAGCCCAATTCCTGCAGGCTTGCTTCTGGATGCTGCAGCCGTAAGCGAGCTAGTTCTCTTAACGGGGGATCCAGCGCTTCCAAGCCAATTTCTTTGTCTATCAAACGAATCATTTCCAATTGCCGCACAGAAGCTTCTACAGTTTTATTCACATTAGCTGTTTCAAAATTCACCAGTCGATTCACGCGGTTACGCATATCTTTAAGGATGCGTACATTCTCAAAGTTTAGCAGGGCTCCATGGGCACCAATAATATTAAGGAACTGCACAATTTGCTCACTACCCTTAAGATATACCAAATAGCCACGCTTGCGCGTTGTAATTTTAGCTTGAATATCAAAATTTGCCATTAAGCGTACTAAATCTGCGGCTTGTGCCTGATAATCTGTATAAATTTCCAAATGATAAGAACTCTCAGGATTAGTAACAGAACCGGCAGCTAAAAAAGCACCACGCAGGTAAGCACGGCAGCAGCATTTATTGTTATAGATGCTATCACTGATTGACTGTGTTAGTGTGCCTCCCTTTAGTAATTCTAATTTCGTAAGGACTTCAAGCACTTGAGCTGTTTCCGTGAGGCGAATGATATAAACATTATTTTTACGTAATCGTATTTTTCTGCGTACCAACAACTCTGAACTTAATTTAAAGATTTTTTTAAAGAGTAAAAAAATACGCCTTGCGATGGCAGCACTGGAAGTTACGACATGCAAGCCAAAATGCTGCTGAGAAATTTGAATATTACCGTTTAAACGGATAAAAGCCGTTAACTCAGCCGCCTGGCAGCACCTATTTCCAAATTCACGCCGTGCTAATTCATTTTTTGCCTCTCCTGCATAAGTCAACTGCCACCACCTGCCTTGACTTAATTATCTGACATTTTCTTGCAGTTCCTACCAGTCCAAGATCTGCGTTAAAATAACCTTAGCCAATTTTTCCGGGTCATGTCGTACCACCTCTCCCTGGGACAGCACATCAGCAGTCACCACCTGCACACCCATCTTTCTGAGGCGCTTAAGATCAGGTTGTACAGGATAGGCACCTTCCTCTGCATATCTTTGCAAAAGTGACGGTGGAATATCTAAATTGTCATTGACTAACACTGTATCAAAAATGCCGCTTCCAAGATGATCATAGATCGCCTGCAAATGATCTGCTGCCGTATAATGATCAGATTCTCCTGCCTGCGTCATGATATTACAAACATAAACTTTCCGTGCAGCAGTTTCCTGCAGTGCCTGCCGCACTCCTGGAACAATTAAATCTGCCAGGACACTGGTGTATAAACTGCCTGGCCCTGCAATCACCAATTCCGCTTCTAAAATCGCTTTGCGCGCAGGAGGATAAATCTGCGAGGTTGCCGGTTCAAGAAATATTCTGCGAATAGTTCCCCCTGCCTGCGGAATATTGCTTTCACCATGAACAATTCGGCCATCCATTAGCTCTGCGTTTAAAGTTAACTTTTCCAAAGTAACGGGCAGCACTTCACCACTGATCGCCAGTACCCGGCTGGCTGCTATCACCGCCTGCTCAAAGCCAAACTCTTCTGTAAGTGCAGCCAGTAATAGATTCCCCAGGCTGTGCCCGGCTAAACCTTCACCGGTAGTGAAGCGATGCTCAAAAACTTTAGCCAGTAATGGCTCGGTATTGGCCAAGGCCAGTAAACAGTTACGAATATCACCGGGCGGCAGCATGTTTAAGTTCTCCCGCAGCCGACCGGAGCTGCCCCCGTCATCTGTAACACATACGATAGCAGATAAATTACTGGTATGTTTTTTGAGGCCGCGTAAAAGTGTTGACAGGCCTGTTCCCCCACCTAAAGCAGCCACAAATGGCCCCTTTTCCCGCTGCGGCTGACGGCGGTATTTAGTATGCCACGGCTCATCCTGTTGTTGCAGTGTAGTGAGTGGTAACTTCTCTTCCATCTTCTCTGCCCCCTCAACTAACAGCACTATTTCTCTATATCACGATATTCTTTTACTACTGAATAATTTTTACCTTTTAGTATTTTCCCCAATTCATTAACCAGGGAAACGGAACGATGTCTTCCCCCTGTGCAGCCAATGGCAATTACCAGCTGCGGTTTACCTTCTTTAATATAGCAAGGAATCAGAAACTGTATCATATCAACTAATTTTTGAAAAAACTGATAAGTAATACCCCATTTCCAGACATAATTTTTGACAAGCTCATCATTACCGGTAAGCGGTCGCAAATGCTCTATATAATGGGGATTAGGCAAAAAGCGCACATCAAATACCAAATCGGCATCTAATGGGATACCATGCTTAAAACCAAAGGCAACTAAAGTAATTAAAATGTTCTCATATTCGCTGTCCGGTGCATAAAGAGTTTTTATCTCTTCTTTTAACTGCTGGGGTGATAATAAGGAGGTATCAATAAGTTTATCAGCACGTATCCGTATCTGTGCTAACAATCTTCTTTCTTCTTTAATGCCTTCCACAATACTACCCAAAGTAGCTAAGGGATGGCGGCGTCTTGTTTCCTTGAAACGCCTGATCAGGACATCATCTGAAGCCTCCAAAAAAATAATTTCATAGGCCAAACCAATTGCCTCCAAGTGCTCCAGGGCTTCCTGTAAACTAGCAAAAAAATCACCGCCCCGAATATCAGAAACCAAGGCAATACGGTTGATTTTTCCGGCAGATTGAATGGCCAGTTCAGCAAATTTGGGGATGAGCATCGGCGGCAAGTTATCGATGCAAAAATAACCTAAGTCTTCAAAGCTCTGCATAGCCTGACTTTTACCCGCCCCTGATAAACCGGTAATAATGACAAAACGGATATTTTCCATTTCTTCACCCCATTACAGCTATTTTGCTTAATAATATTAGTTCATCCCACGCCGATAAAACTCCTCTTTTTGCTATCTCGTGATATTCACAAGGCGCTCAAGCGGAATCTTCACTTTTTCAATTAAACGATATGCAGCACTAAAATCACCTACACGTTCCGGTGTATGGGCATCACTGTTTACAATAAAATTCGCCCCTAAACGCAGTGCTATCTTTACATAATCTTCAAGCTTCTCAGCGTAAGCGCTGTTAATTTCCATTAAAGTACCCGTTTTTATACAAGCTGCAGCCAGTGCCTTTGTATCAATATCTATCTGCAGGCCTGGATGGGTCACGGCTTTCACCGGATAACGTTCTACCGCAGCACAAATGGCAGCTGTATTCTGCTGTCTTAATCGCTCCGGCTTAAGGTCCAGCCAGCCGGCGGTAAAATTCTGCGCTCCCAGGCAAAAGGCTGCCATGCTGCGCGGTCTCACAAGTTTATGGTAGCCCACCAATAAATAATCTAATTCTGCCAGCATTTCAGCAGTTACATCAATGGTTCCATCAACATCCACAATATTTGCTTCCATGCCAAGCAATATTTCAATTTGCGGGTATTTCTGCTGCAGACTTTTTATTTCCTTGCGCAGCTGCCGCACTTTATTAATACCGCCTATACCAATAAAAAAATGACCCGGGCCATGATCACTAATGCCAATTGTTTTTAAACCGCGTTTAATGGCCGCCTGCACATTTTCCTCCACTGTCCCTTTGCCATGGCTGTAAACTGTATGAGTATGAAAATCGGCAGTTGCCTGCATTAGAAGCACCTCCTCAGCACTAGTGTGCCCATTTTTAACTTACTTGCTGAGTCTTAACGTAAAAATCCTAACCAAACGGTTAGGATTTTTAAGATGCTTGCCTAGTAAATAATATGATTGTCAATTGCTTTTAAATTAACACAGCCTGTCATGAGCATGCCGTGGCGCAGCTCGTCGGTCATTGTCTCCACAATTGTTTTTACACCGTCACAGCCGGCTCCAAAGGCACCCCAAATGGCCGGACGACCAATCAGTACGGCATTAGCGCCCAAAGCCAGCATTTTTAGTGCATCAATACCTGTACGCACACCGCCATCAGCAAAAATAAAAATTTCACCTTTAACGCGCTCGGCAATTTCCGGCAGCACCTCCGCCACACCCGGCGTCCCGTCAAGTACGCGTCCGCCATGATTGGAAACAACTATGGCCGCTGCGCCGATTTCCACCGCCATTTCTGCCTCTTGCGCTGTCATAATACCTTTAAGGATAAAAGGAAGTTTAGTCGTTTTAACTAAATCACGCAGCTGATAAAAACTTTTTGGGCCTACCGGCTGGCCTTTCATAGCCATTGTTACTAATCCGGCACCATCCAAATCTATTCCCACTGCCAAGGCTCCCTGAGCTTCCGCCAGTTTGATGCGTTCGGTCAGAGGCATTTGTGCACGCGGTTTAATAATTGCAATACCGGTACCTGTGTCCTTTATAGCCTGTAAACCGGCATTGTAGTACTCAGGATCGCCACCGTCGCCCGTAAATGCACAGGACCCAGCTTCAGCCGCTCCTCGTACAATTGTGCTGATGAATTCTTCCTCTGTCAGCAGTCCGCCCATATTATAGGCAGCACCGGTTAGAGGGGCAACCAAAATTGGTGTGGTAAAAGTACGTCCGAATAATTTCAGTGTTAAATCCGGCTGTTCAACCTGGTGAATAGTGCGCATATTAATATGATACATGGCCAAGGCCTCTATATTGTTTTGAAAAGAAGAACCTGTTAGCATTCCGCCAATACCCGGCACTTCCCCTGCACATGCCCGTCCGTCGCACCGTGGACAAACGCGGCAGCTTCCCCGTAGACGATCACGCGCCCGCTGGCGCAGTTCTTTCATTTTCACTCTGGTCTAGCCCCCTCATTTCCTAACACATATTGTTGAATAAATACAGCTACGCCGTGATTATAATTAGTTTCTGTAATATGATCTGCCAATGCCTTAACTGTTTCCCGCGCATTTGCCACAGCCACACCCATTCCTGCATATTCCAGCATATCAAGATCATTATAACTGTCACCAATAGCAGCAACCTGGGAACGCGGAATCTGATGCAGTTCAGCTAAATACCGCAACGCTTGCCCTTTTGTCGCTTGCTTGGCTGTAATCTCCAAAAAACGGGGGCGGGAAATACTAATGACTAATTGCTGCCCAAAACGTTTTTGCAGTTCTTCCTGCAGTATCAGCAGCCGCTTTTCTGTATCTATTATTGTTAGTTTAGTTGGTGCCTGCGTTAATAGTGGCATCAAATCACCCACTGCATTTATCTTTACCTGCGCCACCTGCTGATAATAATGGGAATGTTCATTTTCAGCAGCAACATAAAGTTCATCATTAAGACAAACATTTACATGATAATGCCCGGCTCCGGCGATGGTGATAATTTCTTTGGCCAAAGCTAAAGGCACAGGACAATGATAAAGAGTTTCTGACCCCTCCACTGTTTTGATTAAGGCACCATGGTATGTAATGAGAGGCAATTCAATTCCGAGTTGCTGAGCATACGGAAGTGCAGAACAATACATGCGTCCTGTCGCTAAAGTAACTAATACTCCTTTTTGGGCAGCGCGTTGAATAGCCTCTCGATTTTGCTGCGAAATTTGCAGGGTTTCATCAAGTAAAGTATCATCTAAATCTAATGCTAGCAGTTTAAAGGTCATGGTTCAACTCTCTCCCTCAAAAAAAGAAAAAAAATTAAATAGATATCAATTATATTATTGCAGAAGAAATCTGTAAAGCTGTGGCTGAACACAGCCTTACAGATAAACTTTAATCTTCAATTAAGGCACTAATGATACTGCTGGCAATGGATAAAACTATGGCACCTAAAATACCTGACCACAGTGACGATACCGAAAAACCATTTACCACATCTGCCACCAGCCATAACAAAAAACCATTAACAACTAAAGTAAACAAGCCCAGCGTCATAATTGTAAAAGGCAGCGTCAAGATGCTTAAAACAGGCCGAATAATTGTATTCACAAAACCCCAAACCAGCGCTGCCACCAAAGCAGCACCAAAACTTTCAATGCTGACGCCACTAACAAGTAATGCTGTAAGATACAGGGCTCCCGCATTTAAAACCCACCGCCAAATGAGGCCACGCACTAACAAATCACCTCACAAAAGTTCTTTTTTGCTGATTCGACATGCTTAGCTAAGAACCCTTTTAAAAGAAAGCAAATATTGACTCTTTTTGCTATTTTCCTGCTAAATTCATCCTCTTGCAAAAAATGCTCACTACCCGTTATCTTCCTGTAGAAACTCATATAAAGCAGCTGCAGTACGCAGATTCATTCCCGGCACAGCAGCCAATTCCTCAACTGAAGCTTTCCTCATTGCTGACAAGCTGCCAAAAGTCTGTAAAAGAGCCTTGCGCCGCTTCTCACCAATACCGGGAACATCCAGCAGTAATGAGCCGCGCGCAGGGCGGCTGCGCTGCTGACGCTGCTGGGTAATAGCATAACGATGCGCTTCATCTCGTACTCGCTGCAGCAGCTGCAAAGCCGGTGAAGTTTTCGGTAAGCGCAGTGGCTCTAAGTGCTCTGGTCGGAAAACTATTTCTTCTTCCTCCGCCAACGAAATAACAGGTATCATGGTGTACCCTTGTGCCGTTAAAGCCTGCAGTGCAGCATTTAACTGACCGCGACCGCCATCTATGAGAATTAAATCAGGCACCAGTAAGAAAGGATCTTCAATACTAACATTTTCAGTCCCTTCTTTCCTGGCGGCTGCCAAACGGGCAAAACGGCGATTAATCACCTCGCGCATTGCAGCATAATCATCCGGTTTTTCTACACTGCGAATACGAAAACGCCTGTACTCTGCAGGCCGTTTCACTCCATTTTCAAAGACAACCATTGATGCCACTGTTCCTTCTCCCTGAAAATGGGAGATATCATAACCTTCAATCCGCAGCGGCGGTGACTCTAACTGTAATTCTTTAGCCAGCAGCTCCAATGCCACTAATGGGTTGCGTGCCTGGGCATGAAGTTTTTCCTGTTCCAAAAAAATCTGGGCATTATCCAGCGCCAACCTCATTAACTCTTTTTTTGCACCACGTTTCGGTACATGCAAACGAACACGCAGGCCACGACGCTGCTGCAGCCAATCCTGCAGTAATTCCTTTTCCGGAACTTCCGTTGAAAGCAATATTTCAGGCGGAATCTCGGCGGCATGAGCATAATAACGGTGTAAAAATGCTTTTAATACTTCAGGCACAGCCTCTCCAGTCGGATTAGTCAGTATAAAATGCTCTCTGCCCGTTAATTTACCGCTGCGCACCGCAAATAACTGAGCACAAGCAAAATCTTCTGCCGCCGCTATCGCTACAATATCTCTGTCACCCCCGGTAGTAACAGCAATCTTCTGCCGCTCCGCAATGGCGGACACAGACCGGTACTGATCGCGTAAACGTGCAGCTTTTTCAAATTCCAGCTTTTCCGCTGCCTCCTGCATACGTAATTTTAGATCATGCAGTAATTTATCCTGCTTACCTTCTAAAAAAAGTAAAACTTCATCCACTAAACGGCGATATTCAGCAGGTGATACTGTACCCGTACAGGGGGCTAAGCAGCGGTCAATATGGCGGTTGAGGCAGGGACGCTTAGCTTTACCTGGATTGATGGGGCCACGGCAGTGACGCAGTGGAAATAAGCGTCTGATCAGCCGGATAGTCTCCTTAACTGCACCTGCATTGGGATAAGGTCCAAAGTAGCGGGCCCCATCCTTTTCTACCCGACGTGCCACATGAATGCGGGGAAATTCCTCCTGTACCGTTACACGTAAATAAGGATAATGTTTATCGTCTTTTAAATTAATATTATAGCGCGGCCGATATTCTTTAATTAAATTACTTTCTAATATTAAAGCTTCTACTTCTGTATCAGTAACTGTATAGTCTAAGTCAGAAATTTTTTCTACTAAAGCCCTTACTTTAGGCGTTAAATTCTGCGGCGATTGAAAGTAAGAACGCACCCGCTGCCGCAAATTAACAGCTTTCCCCACATAAATTATCTTACCCCGTTCATCTTTCATCAGGTAAACACCAGGGCGATGAGGCAATAGTTTTAATTTCTCTGACAACAGTTCCTCTGATTTTTTCTTCATACCAATTCTCCGTTATGCGGCGAAAGATACCTTTGTAAATAACGGCCTGTGTATGACTCCGGTACAAGGCTCACTTCCTCCGGCGTACCGCAAGCCACTAGGCGGCCACCGTCATCACCGCCTTCAGGCCCCAGATCAATTATATAATCCGCTCTTTTAATCACATCTAGATTGTGTTCGATAACTAAGACACTATCACCATTATCTACTAAGCGGTCTAAAATAGCCAGCAACTTATTAATATCATCACTGTGCAGCCCGGTAGTGGGCTCATCAAGAATATAAAGCGTTTTACCGTTACTACGACGTGAAAGTTCGGTAGCCAGTTTAACCCGCTGTGCTTCACCGCCGGAAAGGGTCGGAGCCGGCTGCCCCAGCTGCAGATAGCCAAGCCCCACATCGTACAAAGTTTTTAATTTACGCTTAATCCGAGGAATCGCATCAAAAAAGGCTAAAGCTTCTGTTACCGTCATCGCCAGCACATCCGCAATATTTTTACCTTTGTACTTAATCTCCAAAGTTTCGCGGTTATAGCGTTTACCGTGGCACACCTCACAGGGAACATAAACATCAGGCAAAAAGTGCATTTCAATCTTTAAGATCCCATCACCACGGCAAGCTTCACACCGCCCGCCTTTAACATTAAAACTAAAGCGGCCCGGTTTATAACCACGGGCACGCGCTTCCTCCGTGCGTGAAAATAATTCCCGAATCAAATCAAAAAGCCCTGTATAAGTGGCAGGATTGGAACGTGGCGTGCGCCCAATGGGGGATTGATCAACATTAATCACTTTATCTAAATGCTGCAGACCCAGCAGTTCATCATGTTCCGCCGGTTTATGCCGGTTGCGGTGCAATTCCATAGCCAGGCGGCGGTAGAGAATTTCATTTACCAAGGTGCTTTTGCCTGAACCGGAAACACCGGTAACGCAGGTAAAAACACCAAGGGGGATTTTCACATTAAGATCCTTCAGGTTAAAAGCGCGGGCACCTCTGATCTCCAGCCAGTTGCCATTGGGTTTTCGGCGGCTGCTGGGCACTTTAATAGTTTTTTTCCCAGATAAATATTGCCCTGTAATAGAATCGGATACTTTGGCAATTTCGGCAGCGCTGCCTGCAGCCACCACTCGGCCGCCCCAGGCGCCGGCTCCCGGGCCGATATCAATAATATGGTCGGCCCGGATAATAGTATCTTCGTCATGCTCCACCACAATTACTGTATTGCCTAAATCCCGTAAATGTTCCAGCGTTTCAATTAAACGGTCATTATCGCGCTGATGCAAACCGATACTGGGTTCATCTAAAATATATAATACTCCTGTTAAACTTGAGCCAATCTGTGTCGCCAGACGAATACGCTGTGCTTCACCGCCTGAAAGCGTACCAGCAGCTCTGTCTAGTGTTAAATACTGCAAACCTACTTTTTGCAAAAAGCCAAGCCTTTCATCAAGCTCTTTCAGAATTAAACGTGCTATCTGTCTTTCCTGCTCACTTAACTGCAGCTGCTGCAAAAAGTTTCTTGATTTTTCTACCGTCATGGCAGTTACCTCGGCAATATTTTTCCCTCCCACCGTGACGGCAAGGCTGGCGGGTTTTAAACGTGTGCCCTGGCAGTGGGAACAGGCACGTTCAGACATAAACTTGGCTAAATCCTCACGCAGCAGTTCTGACGTTGTTTCCCGGTAGCGTTTCGTCAGCAGCGGAATAACACCGGTAAATTTAACATTATACTGGCGCATGCGTCCGTGCTTGTCTTCATATTGAAAGGGAATTCGCTCAGGCAAACCCCATAACAATATTTTTTGTTGTTCCTCGCTGAGCTCGGCAAAAGGAGTGTCAAGGTCTATCCCGACATAAGCTGACACTGTTTGTATTAACTGCTGGTAGTAACCACGGCTATCCGGTTTCCAGGGAGCGATAGCTCCTTCCCGTAAAGAGCGGCGAGGATCAGGAATTATTAACTCCGGATCCATTTCAGCAATAAAACCGATCCCACTGCAGCTGGGACAGGCGCCATAAGGACTGTTAAAAGAAAACATTCGCGGCGTTAGTTCCTCAAAAGAAAAGCCACAGTCAGGACAAGCAAATTTTGCGGAAAAAAGAAGCTCTTCCTGGCCAATCACATCAATAATAACTAGCCCTTCACCGTATTTCAGTGCCGTTTCTAACGAATCAGCCAATCTGTTGGCCAGTCCCTCTTTAATCACCAGCCTGTCCACCACAATTTCAATGCTGTGTTTTTTATTTTTATCCAGCACTATTTCCTCATCCAGTTCATAAAGCTGGCTGTCAACCCTTACCCGCACAAATCCATCCTTTTGAACTTGCTGCAGCAGTTTTTGATGTTCACCTTTCCGCCCGCGCACCAGTGGAGCCAATACCTGAATTCTGGTCTTTTCCGGCAGTATCATTACCCGATCCACCATCTGTTCCACTGTTTGCTGGGCTATCTGCAAACCGCAGTGGGGACAGTGGGGATGCCCAATGCGGGCAAAAAGCAGGCGTAAATAATCATAAATTTCCGTTACCGTGCCCACTGTGGAACGGGGATTACGGGAAGTGGTTTTCTGGTCGATAGAAATGGCCGGCGATAACCCCTCAATGTAATCTACATCAGGTTTGTCCATTTGCCCTAAAAACTGGCGTGCATACGCAGAGAGCGACTCGACATAACGGCGCTGTCCTTCAGCATAAATCGTATCAAAAGCCAAAGAAGATTTTCCCGAGCCTGATACCCCTGTAATTACTACTAATTTATTACGGGGAACATCTATATCAATATCTTTTAAATTATGTTCGCGTGCGCCGCGAATCCGAATATAATCCTGTTGCATCTTTCTTAACCGTCCTCTGTCTTAGCATTACGCAGGGAAAAAATCAGATCCCGCAGGTGTGCTGCCCGTTCAAATTCCAGGTTCTTAGCAGCTTCTTTCATTTCTTTTTCCAGCTTAATAATAGTCTTCTTACGCTGAGCTGCGCTCATTTGTTCTACTTCTTTTTCTGTCAGACCAGGTGTAGTTTCAGTAACTGGAGTACTTGCTTCAATCACATCGTGCACAGCTTTTTGAATAGTTGCCGGTGTAATACCATGTTTCTGATTATAGGCTAACTGTAAAGAACGCCTTCTTTCTGTTTCATCAATGGCCACACGCATAGAATCAGTAATTTTATCAGCATACATAATTACTTTGCCATTCACATTACGTGCAGCCCGGCCAATAGTTTGAATTAATGAGCGTTCCGCCCGTAAAAAACCTTCTTTATCCGCATCAAGAATAGCCACCAGCGATACTTCTGGCAGATCCAAACCTTCCCGCAGCAAATTTATTCCTACCAGCACATCAAATTTTCCTAAACGCAAATCACGGATAATTTCCATTCGCTCCAATGTATGAATTTCAGAATGCAAGTAACGAATTTTCAGCCCCAGTTCTTTGTAGTATTCTGTTAAATCTTCCGCCATCCGTTTAGTAAGCGTAGTAATTAAAACACGTTCATTTTTCTCCACGCGTGCACGAATCTCACCGTATAGATCGTCTATCTGACCTTTCACAGGACGTACACTAATCTCCGGATCTACTAAACCTGTGGGACGAATGATCTGCTCCACTACCTGCTGCTGATGCTCCTGCTCATAGGGACCGGGTGTGGCAGAAACATATATTGCCTGGTTAACCAGTTTCTCAAACTCACTAAACATTAGCGGCCTGTTATCCAGCGCAGAAGGTAAACGAAAACCATGTTCCACCAAAACTTCTTTCCGCGAACGGTCACCGGCATACATACCACGTATTTGCGGCAAAGTCTGATGAGATTCATCAATCAATAAAAGAAAATCCTTGGGGAAATAATCCAGTAAAGTATACGGCCGGGAACCGGCAGGCCGCCTGTCCAAATGGCGCGAGTAGTTTTCAATGCCGGTGCAAAAACCCAGTTCGTTCATCATTTCCAAATCATATTTTGTCCGCTGTTCCAATCGTT
The DNA here is from genome assembly GCA_012800215.1 of Bacillota bacterium. Lineage (GTDB taxonomy): Bacteria > Bacillota > Dethiobacteria > Dethiobacterales > Dethiobacteraceae > JAAZIQ01. The sequence goes on from JAAZJT010000125.1 coordinate 13,880, forward strand.
GTGCTTCTAAAAGTTTTCCTGCCTGCTGTAAGTGTTTAAGACGCTCTTCCAGCTCCAAACGGATATCGGCCATTGCTGCCTCGAGCGTTTGGCGCGAAGTCACAAAGTGAGATGCCGGAAAGATTGCCACATGTCTGCGTTCAGCCAGGATTTCTCCCGTTAATGTGTCTATCTCCCGGATGCGTTCAATTTCATCACCAAAAAATTCTACCCGTACCGCCTTCTCTGTAGCATAGGCCGGGTAAATTTCTAAAACATCACCGCGCACCCGGAAACGACTACGCTCCAGTTGATAATCATTCCGCTCATACTGGTTAGCTACTAACTGGCGCATAACCTCCTCCCGGCTTTTTTCCATACCTACACGCAATGAAACAACATGTTCTTTATACTCTTGCGGTGATCCCAAACCGTAAATACTGGAGACGCTTGCCACTATCAGCACATCACGCCTTTCAAAAAGAGCGCTGGTGGCAGAATGGCGCAATTTCTCAATTTCATCATTAATGGAAGCATCTTTTTCAATATAGGTATCAGTATGTGGAATATAAGCTTCAGGTTGGTAATAGTCATAATAACTGACAAAATACTCTACTGCATTATCGGGAAAAAACTCTTTAAATTCACTACATAACTGGGCAGCCAGCGTCTTATTATGAGCAATAACCAATGTGGGACGTTGTAGCTGCTCAATTACATTGGCCATCGTAAAAGTTTTCCCGGAGCCGGTTACCCCCAGTAATGTTTGATGCTTATAGCCTTTTCTAATTCCATCTACCAGACGTGCAATGGCTTGCGGTTGATCGCCTTGCGGTCTGTAGGAACTGTGCAAACGAAATTCTCCCATTTTTTGCTCCTTTAAAGATACCTTAATTTCTCCCAAACTAGTTAACATAATTATTATAACATATAGGGCAAGCCTACCTATTAACTAAATTTCAAGTAGAGGCTTAACAATTATACCATTATCATTGTAATATGTTTTCTCTTTTTTCTCTATAAATAAACAATAAAAACTGCAGCTAACCGGCTAAAAAAAACAGCAGCTCGGTCAGAACAAAAAAGCCACTGCGCAGTTTATTATTATACGCAAGGCTTTAGTCTGTTCTTACTGTAATTCGGGTGGCTTGCTGAGTAACCATGTAGGTACTTCGCCGGCTTTTTCTTCCGAGGCGTCAAATTCAGACTCATTAAGCAGCCGATTGGCATCCTCGGCATCGCGCAGTCTTTTTTGAAAAGCTATATCACTTAGCAACTGTTGCTGTGCCAACAGCAATGCGCTCATTGCCTGCTGCAAAGCCTGCAGCACTTGGTTATTAATATCTTCCTGCCGCTGGGATAATTGCTTCAGTAAAAATTCCTTTTCCTGCAGTTTTTGCTTCTCTTCACTCATACTCCACACCTCTAAAAAGCTAGTATAGCCAAACAAGGGCCAGATTAGACCTGGCCCTTGCAGTTATTTTATTTTGCTATCTATAATCTCCAGTGCTTTTTGTAATTGCAGATCCTTGGCAGGTAAAATACTTTCAATTTGCTTATTTATTTCTTTTCTAGTAGCTAAATCTACCTGACCGCTGACAGATAGATTATGCTGCTCCTGGAAAGAGCGTACTGCCTGTACCGTCACTTCATCAAATTTACCTGTTGCATCAACTGAATAACCCAAAACACGCAAGATTTTCTGTAAGATCAGGACATTTGCTCCCTCATCACCGGGTTTAAGCTCTGTAATAATACCATGCCGCAAAACAAAATAATCTTCAGTCAGTTCCACCTGCACATCGGGTTCTAAACCCTGGCCGTGAATATCCCGCCCTTTCGGAGTCTGGTATTTAGCCACTGTATAGCGAATACCGCTTTGATTTGACAGAGCTTCTAAATGCTGTACAGTAGCCTTACCATAAGTTTTTGTTCCTACTAAAATAGCTGTACCGGTATCCTGCAAAGCCCCGGCAATAATTTCTGAGGCAGAAGCACTGTTACCATTGATCAAAACTACAATAGGATAATTTTTTTCTGTACCATAAGACTGATATGTCTGCAGAAGATTACCTTCACGATCAACCATATGGGTAATGGGGCCTGCCGGTAAAATTTCCTGTCCGATTTTAACAGCCTGATCCAATAGCCCGCCTGGGTTATCACGTAAATCAAGAATTAGTCCACGCATCCCTTGAGCCTCCAGCTCCAGCAGTGCCTTCTGGAAGTCGCTGCCTGTATGCTCATCAAAAGTAGTAATTTGTATGTAGGCAATTTTACCTTCCAGCATTTCAGCAAAAACACTGGGCACAACAATATTGGCCCGCATTATGGTAAAAGTTAATGCTTTCTCGATGTTTTCGCGTTCCACTGTTAAAGTTACTTTTGTACCTTCCGGCCCACGCATCATTTGCGCAGCTTCCACAGGGGTAACACCTACAATACTTTGCCCGTCAACAGCCACAATACGATCGCCGGCCAATAATCCTGCCTTTTCGCCCGGTGTATTTTTGATGGTTTCCACAACAGTGATATAATCATCGACAGCGCTGATTTCTACACCAATACCAGAAAAGGAGCCGTCAATTTTAATCATCATTTCGTTGTAATCACTGGTGGTAAAGAAATTTGTCTGCGGATCACCCAAGGACTCAACCATTCCGCTGATGGCAGCATTAATTAATTCTTCCCTTGATACATCTTCTAAATAGCGTTTACTTAAAATATCAAGGGCCTCCACTAAAGGCTTTAATTCCTCCTCGATTTCTGTTGATTCCACTGTTGGATCTACCGGTGGCACAGCAACTTGCTGCTGTTTGTAATAGAGCGTAGTACCGAAAAAAGTTAAAACATTTGTTAGCATAAAAAGAAGTACCAAAAGGTACACATTTCTTTTTTGCAAAAAGGACACCAACTTTCAGCGCTTATTTTTGTAATATTTCTTTTTATTATAAACCCTAAAGCGCAAATTAGCCAGCTGTTGTTTTATAAAACAGAAACGCCGCTCTTTTTTCCATAAGGCGGCGTTTGCAATTAAAATTAAAAGGAGTCTCAAACTTTGCTAACAAATAATCAAAATGTTTTCCGCTTATCGTGAAGTAAACTAAGCACCGATACCTGCAAAACCCAGCTGCGAAAGTACGTCTTTTGGGAACTCAAAGCGTACCGTGATCTCCGGATCAACCACCTGACAGAACTTCAAGTTACCGACAAGGCTCATTAAACGGCCGGCGTCCCCCTGGCTCAAACCGGCAATGCCTGTCAAGAAATCAAACATGTTATCCACTGCCTGTTTAAGGGCTTCGTCCGATGTTTTTGCTGTGGCAATGGCTGCATATAGCTCTTCAGTTTCAACAAATGGGGTAGGCAGCTGCGGCACATCCACTACGGAAGCCGCAAGGGTGACTCGTGCCGGCGTTTCTGCCCCACAGACCAAGACCTCACCGTCGCCCATCAAGGCGTGGGCATCACCGCAGCCAAAGAGGCCGCCGTCGACAGCAGCTTGGAGATAAAGCGAAGCGCCCTCCCCAATCAAGTTGCAATCCATATTGCCGCCGTGTTTGCCCGGTGTGCCGGTAGGAATGCTTCCTTCCGCCGGTGCCAGACCGATGACGCCAATCATTGGCTTTAAGGGCAAAAGCAGATCGCCTTTCTCCGTCGCCACGGAGAGCACACCATTGTCGTTTCCCATCACACGCGTTGAAGCCTCGGTGATACCGCTAATCATACCGGCACCGGGAATAGTGGTCATGACCGATTTACCGGTCAGCTCCAGTTTCTTAATGTCGATACGAACCACATCTCCCGGTTTGACCCCCTCGATTGCGACCGGTCCGGTTGCAGGATTAATTCTATCCCAGTCCAAATTATCCAAAGTGTCCTCATCGGAGCCCAGTTGATTGGCAAAACAATCACACGTGTTAAGTACAAATTCCTCATGTTGGTCCACCGTTAAACGGGGCTTGAGATTTGGTGCAAAGGCGTAGAATACCTGATCGTGATTTAGTGATTTCATGCCTTTTCCTCCTGTTTTTTATTTTTTAAAACCTTATTTCTCTTTTTTGAACCGCTGGGTAATCTGCGTTTAATGCTTCTCCAAGATAGCTCCCTCCCACCGGTAATGCCGTCCGCCTGCCAGATCAAAAATATGATCATCAACACAGCAACTACAATTTCTGTCGATCCAGAGGCCTCAAAACCGCTCCTGGTAAGGAACAGCTCAACCTGCCGCAGAAACTGACGCAACAGAGTTACCAAAAGAGTACCGAAAAAAGCTCCCGAGACAGACATCGACCCGCCTATTACCACCATGGAAAGGATCATAAAGAGCTCGCTCATATAAAAAGAGGCGGCGGTAATCGACAGGATGTAGTGTGAATATAAGCCGCCGGCAAGACCGCCGATAAAAGCGCTTGCAACATATGCACAGTAGCGCACTGCGACAAAATTGATCCCGCTGGAACGAGCAGCATAACGGTCATCACGGGTTGCCCGCAGTTTCAGGCCGAGGGAAGATTCCTTGAAATAATAAACCGCAATGATTACAAGCACCGCTACCCCAAGTGCTACCCAGAGCGTGGTCAGGCGCTTTCCGCCAAGGGTGAAGGTTCTTGGACCATTGGTTACTTGTGACCATTGGGAGAGCATCACATTAATGACAATCAGCAGCGCAAACTGAGTGATCGCTCCCACCGCATCGGAAAGGCGCATCAAAGGCCAGGCAATGATGGCTGCAACGGTCATTGCCACCAATGCCCCGGCAAGCAATGCCACGGGGAAAGGTAGGTGCAGATTAATTAAAAAAGGATACATCGTAGGAATTTGCATGGTTTTGACCGCCGGCGTCATCGAGAAAATTGCCGAAGCAAAAGCTCCGATACCCACATAGCCTACATAACTCCAGTTTAGGATGCCGGAGTTGCCCATGAAAAGTTGAAAACCTAGGGTCATAATCAGAGTGATGGTACCGGCTGTAAATATATCCTCAATAAAGGGGATGTTCAGCCACCAGATAAAGTAACCGATGACTACAAGGATGGCGATCAGAATAACTACAGTCGAAGATTTACGGGAAAAGTCAAAATACTGGCTAATATCTTTTGCTGCAGGCTGTTTTATGTTTTCCTGCTGGTTAGATAGTTTCTTCGCTAAATTCATCCTACACGCTCCTCCTGGTAGTTACCACGCAGCAGTCCCTCGGGTTTAAGTACGAGAAATGCAATGACGATTGCAAACATAAAGGCATCACGGAAAGACAGTAACGAGGAAGGGAGTGTCAGCGAGAGAACATTAGATATAAATGCATAGACATACCCACCCACTACTGACCCCGGTAGTGAATGCATGCCGCCGATGACCACGGCAATAAAGCCGATCAGCAGAGGCGTCCCGCCCATCATGGGTTCAACGGAGCCTGTACGCGCAGACCAGAATATGGCTACCACGCCGGCCAGAAAACCGCTGATAATGAAAGCAACCGAAATCATAAGATTTGCCGGCACGCCCATTAGACGAGCAGTAACAAAATTTTCCGAGGCGCCGCGCATCGCAACACCTAGTGTGGTATATTTCATGATCAGTACAAGGACAGTCAGCAGCACAACTGTAGTTCCAATAATCAAGAGGTTGCGCAGCGGTGTAATCACACCGAGTATCTGAATGTTCATATTAAAAAATGCCGGTACAGGTACTGCTTTTGAGCGCGGGCTGATCCCTAATTGAAACAGGCGCTGCAGAATAACGCTAACGGCAAACGAAGTGACCAGCAAGGCGTCAAGTGAGCGTTCTCGAAATGGCCGGAAGGCGACCAGTTCGCTGAAAAAACCGACTGCTACGCCGGCGAGAATGCCAAAGAGAAAAACCAATAGCCAGGGCAGACCTGTGAAAACACCAAGAAAATATAGGACATAGGCGCTTACGGTAATGAATTCACCATAGGCATAGTTGACCAATTTGCAAATGCCAAAGACAAACACCAGACCTAAAGATATTAACGCATAAAGACTGCCCATGCTTAGTACGTTTATGGCAAACTCAAGCAAAATTTGTGCATTCATTAAACATCGCCTCCATTTTGGCCGCCAAGATATACCGATGTGATGTCCACATTGTCCATCAATTCCTGAGGTCGGCCGGAGTATTCGATTCTGCCGTTAGAAAACAGATAAGCGCGGTCGGCGATTCCGAGAGCCCTTTGGGCATTCTGTTCAACCAGCAGGATGGTGATGTTGCGGGACTTAAGCTCGATAATCAGCTCAAAGATTTGATCGACGAGGGCGGGTGAAAGCCCCAGTGACGGTTCGTCCAGCATCAATAGGTCTGGATTTGAAATCAGGCCGCGCGCGATTGCCAGCATCTGCTGTTCGCCACCGGACAGCAGTCCACCTGCCTGATGATAGCGTTCTTTCAGAATAGGAAACAGGGAAAATAAATCCTCCAAATCTGCGGCATAGCTTTTATCCAGGCGGCGTCCAAAGGCACCAATACGCAGATTTTCCTCCACTGTGAGCGACGGAAAAATGTCACGCCCTTCCGGGACTAAAGCCATACCCATTTTATGGAGCTGTTCCGGTTTACTTCCCGCGACTTCCTTGCCTTTAAAACGAATACTGCCCGATCGGGGTTTCAGCACACCCGCTATAGCCTTTAAGACAGTAGATTTTCCGGCACCGTTGACACCGCAGATGCTTACTAATTCACCTTTATGGACTTCCATACAAACTCCATGGAGAGCCTGAATAGAACCGTAGGCCACGTAAAGGTCTGAGACTTGAAGAATCGTGTTATTGTTCATGATGCAGCACTCCCTAAATAGGCCTTAACAACCTCTGGATTATTGCGAACATCCTCGGGCTTGCCTTCGGCGATGGTTTTACCATAGTTCAACACATGCAGGCGATTGCAAAGGTTCATGATTAACCTCATATCATGTTCAACGATGATAATGCCAATTTTCTTGCTGTGGGGCATCGGCTTCAGCAGAGACAGCAGCTCATCTGTTTCCTCTTCGTTCAGACCGGCCGCCGGTTCGTCAAGCAGCATAAATTTTGGCTGTGCTGCCAAGGCCCGAGCAATCTCCAGTAAACGCTGATCACGAAATGTTAAACTCTGAGCAGGCAGGTCAATCTTATCACCCAGTCCCAATTCCTCCAAAAGCCCCACTGCAAGGCGTGCAGCCTCACGGTGTTTAGTGCCCACACCAAGAGCACCAATCATCGCATTCTCGAGACAGCTGAGATTTTTAAAAATGCGAATGGTCTGATAGGTACGCACCAAACCATAGAAAGGAACACGATAAGCAGGCATTTCACCGATGTTATGGCTATCCAGCGAGATATGTCCACTGTCCTTGTCAAGCATGCCTGTCATAAGATTTATCAATGTCGTCTTACCTGACCCGTTGGGACCAATCAGTCCCAGAACCTCGCCTGTCTCCAGGTGCAGGCTGACATTATCTACAGCTTTCAGGCCGGCGAAAGACTTGTTAAGTTCTTTCACGGAGAAAGTAGATTTGCTTTCCATAATGTCACTCTCCAAAACTGCAAGCGTGCTCTTAATAGAACACGCTTGCCTTTTATCTCAAACGCTGTTTTGTACTATCACATCTTAATCTGCATGAATAATTTATATATCCAAATACTAAATATGCTTACGGCCGGGGCAGGTAATCGGGGGTTGCCCATTCTAAGAAAACAGGTTTACCGTTGACAAGCTCCATCACTGCAGCAGCCTTGTTCGGTTCATGACCGCTTGCCGCATCTGACCAATCCAGCTTTCCTGTCAACAGGTCAAATGTATTGTCTTCCATATATTTGGCCATTTTATCGCCATCTGTGCCAACCTCACGCATAGCCTCGGCTAGCACCATTACGACGTCATAACCCGCCATCGACCAGGGAGCGTCAACATCCTTGCCATGTAGTTTTTTGTAAGCGGCATTGTACTCGTTAAATCCGGGTACTGCCTCCTCACTGTTATAGCTGTGGGAATCCCAGAAAATCTTGTTGCCAAATTCCGGACCGAGCAGATCGAAGAGTGCCGGATCATCATAAGCGTCACCGCCATAGATTGGAGAGTCAATACCTGCAGTACGGAACTCCTTGATGATCGTGCCCAAATCAGGCATATAAGAGCTTATGTAGATAAAGTCAGGCTTTTCCGGTAGAGCTTTGTAGTGCGCGATCAGTGCAGCGGTATCGACTTTACCTTGACTGAAAACATCCTCACGCAACACTTTACCGCCAAGTCTCTCGAAGCACTCCACAAAGTAGCGAGAAAGACTCTTGGTGTAATCAATAAAATCGTCAGTAACAACGTAGGCGGTTTTTAAGCCATCCTTCACGTATGCCTTTTCTGCCATTACAGCACCCATGGTGGTGTTCCAC
>JAAZJT010000126.1 GCA_012800215.1 Bacillota bacterium
ATGAGTTCGATAACGCGAAGTTAACTCGTAATATAATAGAACTTTACGAACAGATTTTAGCAGCTCAAAGGAAATAATCCGGCTCCCTCAGGGAGCCGGATTATTTCTTAATCACAGGACGCTTACTACTATAAGCTCTAAATGCTTAACAAGAAGGGGCCAGGCAAACGCCATGGGACAAACTTACTCGCTAAGCATGCGAATTCGTTTTTTTATTGCGGCAATCATCACAACGACCATATAATTCTAAATTATGCCCTAAAATATCAAAACCGGTTGCATCATCAGCATCTTTAAGATATGCCTGCATAGCAGGGCAGGAGGAAATACAAACGATTTTTTCGCAATCTACACAAACTAAATGATGGTGGTGTTCCTCCTGCACAAGCTCGTATACTGCACCGGATTGTAATGAAATTTGCTGAACAATACCTATTGCTGTTAATAACCTTAAGTTGCGATAAACTGTATCCAGACTAACAGACAGATTTCTCTCCTTTAACTGTCGGAATATTTCCTGCGCAGTAAGGCGAGTTTTACCTTGCAGCAGTACGTCCATAATCTGTTGACGCTGTTGTGTCAGCTTATAACCCTTTGCTTTTAAATGAGCTAAAAGTTTAGTTTCCGGCATGATGTTTTCTTCCACTCCCCCTGCCATAAATAATACTCAGCACAAAAATAACCAGGGCGCACATCACAATGCTGCCGCCGGGAGCTAAGTCAGCGTAATAGGCCACTACAAGCCCAGAAAATACTGAAACCAAAGCAATTAGGTAAGACCAAAATACAGTAGATCGAAAACTTTTTCCCACCTGCAGCGCCGCTGCTACAGGTACAGTTAATAATGAAGAAACCAAAAGAGCTCCTACCACGCGCATGGTCACGGCTATGGTGAGAGATGTTGCCAACACAAACAACATATTCACCAAATCAACCCTTATTCCTGCTGCTCTGGCACCGGCTTCATCAAAAGCAATATAAAAGAGTTCTTTCTGCAAAACAAAAACTGTAAGTAATACAAATGATCCTACCACGGCAATTAAATAGAGGTCCTGTGCTGAAATGGCAATTACGCTGCCGAATAAGTAAGAAAACAAATCAGTATTTAATGCCCGGGATAAACTTATGAGAATTACCGCCAAGCTAATGCCGGCAGAAATTATAATAGCAATTGCCAGGTCACTAAAAAATCGATATGTTCGCCGCAGTGCCTCCAGCGTAGCAGCTGCTGCCAGTGATAAAGCTAAAGCAGCTGCCAAAGGGTAAGTGCCCGTAAAAATGCCCAGAGCAACACCAGCCAATGATACATGAGAAAACATATTCCCCACCATAGATAATCTGCGTAAAACTAAATAGATACCAATAGTAGGGCAAAGAAGTGCTACTATTGCGCCGGCAAGAAACGCGCGCTGCATAAATGCATAGTGTAAAAAATCAAACATGAACAGCACCTCCTTTAGCGGGCATGAGCTGTAGGTCTATATAACTGCTCAAATGTATGGTCAGACCAAAATTCTAATGGTGTTCCGTAGAAATGAAGCCTTTTATTAATGTAAGCCAGCTTACTAACATAGTTACTTATGGCGCTTAGATCATGGCTCACCATTAGCAGTGTTAATCCCGTCTCTTCACGCAAAGAAGACAATAAATGATAGAAGCTTTGCTGTGCCTGTACATCAATACCGACAGTAGGCTCATCAAGTATTAATAGTTCGGGGTTAGCAACCAAAGCACGGGCAATAAAAACGCGTTGCTGTTGGCCGCCTGAAAGTTCCCCTATCAGGCATTTACTTAAATGACCTATACCTACTTGCTGCAATGTTTGCTGTACCAGTGCTCGCCCTGTCCTACCCGGCCACCTTAAACAACGCAAAGTAGCAGTTAAGCCGGATAAGACTATTTCCTCCACTGTTGCGGGGAAATTATGATTAAATGATGTTGCATTCTGAGCAACATAACCAATACGAATATAATTCCTAACATCTTTTCGTTCGCTGCCAAAAAGCCGAACAAGCCCCTGGGTCGGCTGCAGTAAACCAACAATTATTTTAAGCAGTGTGCTTTTGCCCGAACCATTAGGACCTATCAGACCGACAAAGTCACCGGGCATCACAGTAAGATTAATATCGTCTAGTATTAATTGTTGGCCATACAAAAAGTGGATATGTTCCAGCTGTATAATGGGCTGTTGCATCTTAAAATCTCCTTATTCCTGGAATGCTTTAGTCAGCAGCTCCATATTTTTGTGCATCAGGGAAAAGTAATCCTCTCCTGCCACTTCTTCTTCTTGTGTTAAAGAAGCAATTGGATTAAGTGTCAAGATAGTAGCGTTAACATCTGCCGCCAGTGACTGCGACAGGCGTCCCTCATCAAAAGGATCCTGAAAAATATAACGAATATTATGCTCGCGAATAAAATCTACTAATTCCGCCATTTGCGCAGCACTGGGCTCTGCTTGCGGCTTTAGGCCGCTAATAGACATTTGCTTTAACTTATAACGCTCGGCCAAATAATTAAAAGCCAGGTGAGTTACTACAAATTCCCTCCGCTTTGTACTCTGTAAACTTTCCAGAAAATAACGATCAAGCTCCTCTATCTTTTGGGTAAAGGCAGCCAGATTATTTAGGTAATCATCCTTATTTTGGGGATCCAGTTCAATTAAAGCTGCTGCTATATTTTCGGCCTGCAGCAGTGCATAATGGGGATCCAGCCAGATATGGGGATCAGGAATTTTTAAACGTGTTTCCTCAACATGTTGGTGCCCATGGTTTTGATAAAGGGGGGTGATACCGGTTGAAGTATTAACTATCGATACATCCGCAGCAATAGTGTCCTGTAATTTGGGCAGCCAGGGTTCCATCCCCAGGCCATTAACAACCAGCAAATCTGCTTCCAGCAAAGAAGCTACCGTCTGGGGTCCCGGTTCCCACTCATGCACATTGGCTCCCGCCGGCACCAGATTTATCACATTTACATGTTCACCGCCTATCTTTTTCGTAAAATCATAAAGGGGGTAGAAGGAAGCATAGACGGTAAGCCGAGAAGAATTTATTTCTTTCTGCTGCTTACTGCAGCCGGGCAATAAAAAAAACAAGAGTAATAATCCCAGTGCGATACTTTTTCGCAACATAGCAGCCTCCAAAGAATTTGTTTTAAATAATAATATTCTTATTTAAATTTTATTATACCCCAAAAAAAGGTAAATACACAACAAAAAACGCACCCATTGGTGCGTTTTTTGGCAATTACACATCTACGAGCAGCTGCAAACTAAAGACAGCTTCTATTTTTTTTGCCACCAGATAGTGCAGAAAAGCAAGACATTCCCGCAGAGTATATTTTAACTGCAAAAACTTACCGTAATAGCTACTTTCTGCTGCTACAGGAGCACGTAAGACTTTTATTCCTAAATCCTGCGCCAATGCTGAAGCCCGCCGCATGTGATAGCCATCTGTTACCAGCAGCGCAGTTTGCCAGCCTTTTTGCCGCATAATATCAGCAGCAAAAGTGAGATTCTCGCGAGTGTTGGTAGACTTATCCTCTAATAAGATTTGCGACTGGGGCACATCCCAGGCAACAGCCAGTGCTGACATTGCCTCTGCTTCTGTAGGTGGATATAAGCCCATTCCACCTGCAACTATCATGTAAGGAGCTCTTCCTGCATGGTAAAGCTGGCGCGCATGCCATACACGCGCCTGTAAAGCGGGGCTAGGACCATTAGGCCATACCGCAGCACCAAGAACAATAATAACATCTGCCTGCCCGGAATCACTTATCTGCCCAAAACGGTCAATATGTGCATACAAAGCACTAAACAAAGTTATTATTAGTAAGAAAAGCACACTCACAGCAATTTTAATGCGCCTTTTATTTATTTGCAGCATGCTTTTCATCTCCATCTGCTAAAAAACAATTATCCTGTTACTGCTCATCGTGCTGAGGCAAAAGACTCTCTGTTTTTTTAAATAAAGGAATGCCATACTTCTTAAACTCTCGCCCTACCATGAAAACTGTAATGGAAAATGCGAGCAAATCAGAAACAGGAGCAGCCAGCCAGATACCATTTAAATCGAAAATTGAAGGTAGTAACAGTACTAGAGGCATATATAAAATTAAACGCCGCAGCAATGAAAGAAAGAGGGCAGGAACACCATTGCCCGTGGCCTGGAAAAACGTGGTCGATATGGCTTGAATGCCCATTAAGGGGTACATAACAACTACAATGCGTACTGCCTTTGCGCCAATGGCCAATAATTCAGGATCCGAATTGAAAATGGATAAGAAAAAGCGTGGAGCAACAAAATAGGATATCCCGGCTATAGTTGTAAAGCAAGCGCCAACGGCACATGCTTTCAGCATAGCTTCCCGAATACGATCATATTTACCGGCACCAAAATTATAGCCGATAATGGGAACTAACCCCTGTGAAATCCCACGTGCAGGCATAATGGCAAACATTTGCAGCCTTTGCGTCAGTCCCCGCACAGCAATGGGCACATAACCGTACGTGCCGAGCACACGGTTAGCAACAATAATGGAAGTGTCATTAGCTATATGCATTAGCATTGAAGGTAACCCAACGCGGTAGATTTCTTTAATTATCCGGAAAGAGGGGGTAAAATGTTTCAGACTGATGCGAAGTATACCTTTTTTCCTTAATAAGTACTGCAGTTCTATAGCTACTCCCACCACTTTAGCTATCACAGTGGCTAGCGCAGCACCGCCTACCCCCATGTTAAAGTTATAAATCAGCACGGGATCAAGTATAATGTTAGTTACTGCCGAAGCAATCATAGCAATCATCGGTATAATGGCATTGCCTTGAGCCCGGATAATATTATTCATTACCCACATTAAATACAGCATTACGGCCCCGTCAATTATGACTACCATATAACTTTGGGCCAAATCAATAATTTCCTCCGTAGCACCGAAAAAAACCAGCATTTCATCTAAATACAACCTGCCAATTAGTGTTGACAGTAACCCTAAAAAGAGAGCCACCACCAAAACCTGGCCTCCGGCTGTATTGGCATCCTCATCTTTTTTTGCTCCAAGCGAACGGGAAATAAGAGATGCAGCGCCAACACCTGTACCAATTCCAATCGCCCCCATGACCATTTGCATAGGTAAAGCAATAGACAATGCGGCGATGGCATCACTGCCCAAGCCTCCCACAAAGATAGTATCAATAATATTATAAGATGCATTGACAGCGGAAGCTATGGTTGCCGGTAAAGAAAAACGCCATAATAATTTACCAATACTTTCCTCCCCTAATCTTACTGCTTCATTCCGTTCTGTTTTTTCCATTCCCCAAATCCTTTCTTTGCATAAACCTTAATATTAACTCTAAACCAGCCAAGATAACTTGCCTTTCTTCAGCTGTGGCCTGCTGCAGATTTACTAGCAAAAGAGGCTTATAAGCTAAAGGAACATTCCTAATAACTTTTTCTCCCTCTGCAGTAAGAAAGAGCAGCTTTCTACGTCTATCCGCTGGATCAATTTCCATTTTGATTAATTTTTTGGACAACAGGCGATCAACATATCCCTGAGCCGTTGTAATATGTATTCCCACAATTTCGCTAAGGTGAGAAACACAGATGCCTGGCTCCTGGTTAACTATACGTAAGATGTTAACCTGTGCACCTGTAACGTCCCAACCTCCGGTACGCAGTGTTTTATGATACTCTTTCTTTTCATTATCATATTTTCGCAGTAAATTTAATATTTTTGCAATATCATTCATAGTTAACCTCAAATTAATAGGTATGCCTACTATTTATCAATTATACTTTGGAAACCGCTTTTTGTCTAGCTGAAAAGCCTTGGGAAAACACTTGATAAGCGGCAGCAAGACTCGTCTGCAACATCTAATTGCTATTATTTGTAGTCCTTGTGAAAATAATCTGCAAACCTCTTAAAGTGAGAAGCTGATTAATCAGCATTTTTGTTTCTGTTTCCTGGCAGATTAATGCAGCCAAGCCTCCCGTAGCTACTACTTGTGGCGGAGAAGCAAATTCCCTAGACATTCTTTTTACAATACCATCAACTTGCCCTGCAAAGCCGTAGATTAAGCCTGACTGCATACTGGCTACAGTATTCCGCCCAATAACTTGCTGTGGGCGAATCAGTTCAACTTTAGGCAGCTTTGCTGCCCTCAAGAATAAAGCGTCCATAGAAATACCAATACCAGGAGCAATAACTCCACCTAAGTAGTCGCCCGTAGCAGAAATTGCGTCAAAGGTAGTGGCTGTACCAAAATCAACAATAACCAGAGGGCCGCCATATAGCTCATAACCGGCTACAGCATTGGCAATACGATCCGCTCCTAGCTCCTGTGGATTGTCTATCAATAAATTTACACCAATTTTCAGATCCGGACCGAGCACTAAGGGATCACAATGTAAATAACGGCGCGACATCTCAGTTAAGGCCGGCATTAGCGGTGGGACCACAGAAGAAATAATTACCCCTGTTAATTGAACATCCTTTAGACCGGCCTGTAAAAATAAGTTTTTTAAAATAATACCGTACTCATCACCTGTTTGCTGACGTTTAGTAGAAATGCGCCAGGATGTAACAAGCTTTTCTCCGTTAAATACGCCAATAACAATGTTGGTATTCCCTGCATCAATAGCTAAAAGCATTTTACCCTCCCCTTAAAGTTACTTATTTACAACATCCCCTGCCCAACAGACAGTAAGCCCTGCAGGAGTTTCTACGAGCAATGCGCCTTGTTCATTTATATCTACAGCCTTCCCTCTAATTGTACCTTTATTGCAATGTATGGTCACTTCGCGGCCCAAAGTATGTGTATAGCGCCGCCAGCGCTGTAAAATATCCGTAAAACCTTCCTCTAGTATTTTATAATATTCTTGTTCAAGCAACAGTAAAAAATCCTGTATCCACGTTTTACGGGATACAAGTTTTCCGGTTTCTAACCAAAGAGAAGTAGCCTGTTGCTGTATTTCTGCAGGCAAACTATTAGTATCGACATTGGCATTAAGCCCCACACCCACGATGAGAAAACGCAAGCAATCCTTTTCTGCTGACATTTCCGTTAATATGCCCGCCAATTTTCTGCCATTATACAGTAAATCATTGGGCCACTTAATGCCGGCTGTCAGGTCAGCCACCTTTCTGATCGTTTCCTGCACCACTACAGCTGTCAATAAAGTCATCAATTGTACCTGGCAGATAGGAATCTGCGGCCGTAAAATTATGGAGAGCCAAATTCCTCCCTGCGGTGAACACCACTGCCGCCCCAGGCGGCCACGCCCGGCGCTTTGTCTTTCCGCTATTACCAGCGTGCCTTCTGGAGCACCTGCTGTGGCCATCTCCCTTGCCCAGCTATTAGTTGAGTCCACTTGTCGGTTATAATAAATTTTTTTCCCAAATGTATGTGTCGTTAAGCCCTCACTTATTTCCAAAGCTGTTAGTAAATCCATGTGTACCCTCCACACTTAATAACATTTTCATTGTAAAGAGTGACTGCCGGCTTGTCAATGAAAGATCAAGAAGCGGTAGTGTCAACTTTTTGTAGGACATTTTACTCTA
>JAAZJT010000127.1 GCA_012800215.1 Bacillota bacterium
TCTATCTGCGCACAACTGACGTAACAGGTGTCATCACCCTGCCGGAAGGTGTGGAAATGGTAATGCCTGGTGACAACATTCAAATGAGGATTGAATTAATTACCCCCATTGCCATTGAAGAAGGTTTGCGTTTTGCTATTCGCGAAGGCGGTCGCACAGTGGGCGCCGGTGTTGTTACCAGCATTATTGAGTAAATATTTTAAACGCTAAATTGTGCCCCGTTAGCGATTGCAACGGGGCATTAAGTATAAGACGAAATTTCCCCGGTTATACTAAGCTTTCAGCTTGCACCTGGCGCTACAAAAAAGTTTGACAATGCGCTATAAAGTGTGGTAAATTGGAAAAAGTGAAATCGCATGTATGCTAATTGATTTCTAGCTTTAGTTTGCATGTATACTTTTTAAAGCCTAACATCGTTTTAGGGGGTGTGAGCAATGCGAGTAAAAATCACAATGGCTTGCGGTGAATGTAAACGACGGAACTATATTACGACTAAAAATAAGCGGACTACTCCGGACCGCATTGAATTAAGTAAATATTGTCCGTTTTGTAAAAAACATACTGCCCATAAAGAGACTAAGTAAAGGGTAGTTCAGCAGTTTAGATGCGAGCCATGATATGATTCTTGAACAAGGATGTGGTTAAGTGGCTGCCAATATAAAATCTTTGACGAAGCAGTTTAAAGATATGCGACAGGAATTGAAGAAAGTCCACTGGCCTAACCGCCGGGAGTTAACACTCTTCACTTCCATGGTTTTAATAACTGTATTATTCATTGGTGTTTTTCTTTGGCTCCTCGATGCAGGTTTTACGGGGTTGCTAAAGTTGATTTTCCAATAGTAAGGAGGTAGGGGTTTCCCCCTCGCCTATGAGTAAAAACTGGTATGTGGTGCACACATATGCAGGCTATGAAAACAAGGTAAAAACAAATCTGGAAAAACGCGTTGAATCTATGGAAATGCAGGACAAGATTTTTCGTGTCCTTGTACCCATGGAAAAAGAATTTGAGGTTAAAAACGGGAAAAAAAAGTCAGTGATGAAAAAAGTTTTCCCTGGCTATGTATTGGTAGAAATGATAATTACCGATGATTCCTGGTATGTAGTACGTAATACTCCCGGCGTTACCGGATTTGTAGGCCCCGGTTCCAGGCCCATTCCCCTTTCGGAGAATGAAGTTGCACAGATTTTAAAACAAATGGGTATGGATGAACCTAAACCAAAAATTGATTTTGTGCCAGGCGAAAGTGTGCGTGTGACTGAAGGTCCATTTGCTAATTTTGTAGGTAGTGTTGAAGAAGTATTACCGGACAGACAGAAAGTTAGAGTTTTGGTTTCTATGTTTGGCCGGGAGACTCCGGTTGAGCTTGATTTTTATCAGGTAGAGAAGCTATAAGTAAGAAAAGGAGGTGTAATGATGGCTAAAAAAGTTAAAGGTATCGTTAAACTGCAAATTCCTGCCGGCAAAGCAACGCCTGCGCCTCCGGTCGGTCCTGCTCTTGGTCAGCATGGGGTTAACATTATGGGTTTTTGCAAAGAATTTAATGAACGTACAGCGCAACAAGCTGGTTTAGTAATTCCTGTTGTTATTACTATTTATGAGGATCGTTCTTTTAGCTTTATTACCAAAACTCCCCCCGCTGCCGTTTTATTAAAGAAAGCAGCCGGAATTGAAGCTGCCTCCGGACAGCCCAATAAAGTGAAAGTGGCAACATTAACTAAAGACCAAGTGCGGGAAATTGCTCAGTTAAAAATGGAAGACCTAAATGCTAA
>JAAZJT010000128.1 GCA_012800215.1 Bacillota bacterium
ATTACTTGATAATAATGAAGTCGATATAATTATTGCTACGTTTACCATCACTGAACAACGTAAGGAATCCTATAACTTTACACAACCTTACTACACAGATGAAATTGGCTTTTTAGTTAAGAAAGAAGCTGGCTTTAAGGATATTAAAGATCTTGATGGCAAAACCATTGGTGTAGCTCAATCTGCTACAACCCGTGATGCATTGGAGGAAAAAGCTAAGGAACTGGGAATAACTTTTCAATATGGTGAATATGCAAGCTATCCCGACCTTAACGCTGCTCTTGCGTCCGGACGTATTGATGCCTTTAGCGTTGATAAGTCAATTCTCCTGGGCTATCTAAATGAAACCACCGAAATTTTAGAAGAAGGCTTTAAACCCCAGGAATATGGTATTGCATGCAAGTTAGACAATAAAGATTTAGCCCAGTATCTAGATGATTTTATTGCCGAGATTAAAGCTGATGGTACTTTAGATAGCATTTTTGAGAAGTGGAATCTGAAATAAAAAGCTGTAAATTCTTAGCGTGAACTTATTAGACTAAAAACGGCATAGAGAAGCACCGCCTCCTGAACCCTTCAGGCGCTTCACGCCTTGGAACCAGTAAAGAGGCGGTACTCTTTTCTGCCGGAATGCTGGCTGTAAGTCTCGTGCATTATTTTGCGCGGTGTATAGCTTTTGAAAGGACGATACGGCATGTTTTCAAGTAGTGGACCTTTTGCATGGTTTAAGTGGCAAGCTTTGTTTGCCGACTGGCAGATCTTTGCGCAGGGTTTCGGCTATACTTTATTTGTTGCGATAAGCGGGTTAGCGTTGGCACTTGTAATAGGCATAATCATAGGTATTTCTTCTTCGTCTTACGTCAAACCCCTTAAGTTGATTGCCAGGGGCTATGTTGAGTTTTTTCAGAACACGCCCTTATTGATTCAAGTGTTCTTTCTTTATAACGGTTTGCCCTTCGTGGGAATTGTCTTAAGTGTAACTGTTATTGGTATTATTGGTGTGGGAATGTACCATGGCGCTTATATTGCTGAAGTTGTACGTTCAGGGATAGGTTCCATTGCCAAGGGGCAGATGGAAGCTGCATATTCGCAGGGCTTTACCTACTGGCAGGCGATGACGTATATTATTCTGCCGCAAGCAAAAACAGTCATCCTGCCGCCCCTAACTATGCAGGCTGTAAATCTGATTAAAAACACCTCCGTTTTGGCAGTTATTTCCGGGGCAGATATTATGTTTACGGCAAAATCATGGTCTTCATATAATGTTTATTATGGACCGGCTTATGTAGTAGCAGGGTTACTCTATTTTATACTTTGTTTCCCTCTGGCTAACCTGGCGAAAAGGTTGGAGGACAAAGCAAACGCCATGCCTACTGAGGCCAAAAATAAGAAGGGGCCAGGCATGACAACGCAGGATTTAACAGTCGGTAGCTCATGATGTGCGCCAGTGAGCGAGTACCGCCTGTAAATATTCTAAGACTGGCGCAGGAGTGAGGTCCTTATGAAAGAACTATTTACAATGACCAATGTGCGTTTCATTTTCGCAGGATTAAAAACGACTTTATATATTTCTGTGGTATCTATATTACTAAGTACCTTATTTGGTACGATTTTGGGCGTATTACGCAGTTTAACCAGCGGGATTTTTAAACTGGCGGCAGCTGTATACATTGAAGTGGTGCGTAATATTCCCAATTTACTTTGGATTTACGTGGTTTTCGTTGTCTTCAAACTTAAGTCTATTGAGGCCGGAGTAGTTAGTTTTACTATTTTCACCTCGGCTGCTTTAGGGGAAATTGTACGTGGTGGACTCAACTCAGTTGGTGTTGGACAGTGGGAAGCTGCCCGTTCTCAGGGTTTTAGTAACATTCAGGTGCTGCAGTATGTTATTTTGCCCCAAGCCCTCCGCAACATGATTCCAGCCATTGTCTCGCAGTTTGTGACAGTAATTAAAGACACTAGTTTTCTTTGGTCAGTTGTTGCTATTCAAGAACTAACCGGTAAAGTTACTATCCTTATGGGACGCTACTATCAGGTTAGTCAAGTATTTGTGCTCTACCTTATCTTAGCCTTGGTTTATTTTGTTATAAACTATGTGATATCGCATTTTTCCCGTAAGCTGCAGGAGAAACTAACCTACTAAAGTTGCAGTGGTATAAAATTAGAATCTGAAACAGAAAAAGCCCTGGCATGAAGGGCTTTTTGTTTTAAGCGTAAGTTTGCTGATTGGGAGCGTTTATAAACTGCTGCTTATTTGCAGACGTTCCTCATGATCCTCTATCGCTCGGCGGAATTGTGTTTCATATAGTTCTGTGTAGATTCCTCCAAGGGTAACAAGCTCATTGTGTGGTCCGCGCTCCTGAATCATTCCGTCCTTAATGACAAGTATTTCATCAGCAGCAAGGATTGTAGAAAGTCTATGGGCAATGACGATGCTGGTGCGGCCTGCAAGTAACGGTTCTATAGCTGACTGGATCAGATTTTCGGAGATAGAATCAAGTGATGATGTTGCCTCGTCAAGGATAAGTATCGGCGGATCTTTTAAAATCGTTCTGGCGATTGATAAACGCTGTTTTTCACCTCCGGAAAGTTTTAAGCCGCGGTTACCGACTAATGTATCGTATTTATCGGGCAGTGACATAATGAAGTCATGAATATTTGCTTTACGGCATGCATCCTCTAATTCCTCTTGTGCAGCGTCTTCTCGCGCATATAAAAGATTTTCTTTAATAGATGCATTAAACAGATAGGTATCCTGCGTGACTATGCCTACTATGCTGCGCAAATAGTTCAAGTCGAGCTTACGGACATCTATGCCGCCTATGCGAACAGAACCGTCTAAGACATCATATAAACGGGGAATGAGATTAATAATTGTCGATTTGCCGGCGCCGGATGGACCGACAAGAGCTACAGACCTTCCTGCCGGTACTGAAAAAGAAATTCCTTTAAGCACAGGCACATCTTTTTCATAGGCAAAGACCACATTGTCAAATTCCAGATCCGGTGTCAATGAGGAAGGAATAATTGCATCGGCAGCGTTTTCAATTTCCGGCTGAATATCAAAGTATTCAAAAATACGGGAGAACAAAGCAAGTGAGCGGATAACGTCCACCTGTAGATTCATAAGTGAATTGACGGGCCTATACATTCTTGTCAGAAGCGTAACCATGACTGTAATATCACCAACTGTTAGGGAGTCGTCGGCGAATATGATAATGATAGCCCCACCGGCAAGATAAATTAACATTGGACCGATACTGGTAAATGTGTTTAAGGCTGCCATAAACCAGCGTCCTGCCATATTTTCACGAATACTTAGTTTAACCATTTCATGGTTAAGGTCCTTGTACTTATCGTATTCCGTCTGCTCTTTGCAAAAAAGTTTGACTAACATCTGCCCACTGACTGAAAGTGTTTCATTTAGAATTTGATTAATTTTATCATTGTACTTTTGCGATTCCAAAGCAAGCGTCCAGCGTGTTTTACCGGCTCGTTTTGTTGGTATTGTCAAGAGTGGTACAATAACAAACGCCAGTGTGGCCAAAAACCAGTTTTTCTGATACATAGCAACCAAAGCCACCAGCAGTGTGGTCACATTCTGAATGATATTGGTTAGCGAGGTGGCAACGACCCTTCTAACTCCGTCGATATCACTAGTCATTCTGGTAATAATATCGCCCTGCTTATTAGTAGTGAAAAAGCGATTGGACATTTTCTGCAGATGAGCAAACATATTGTTGCGCATATCATAAATGATATGGTGCGCAACCCAGACATTGATATAATGCTGCAGAACATTGACCAAGTTTGAAGCCAGCAAAACGGCAAAGGAGATGCCAATGAGTGTTACCAGCTTCTTGAAATCCCTGCCTATGAGCCCGTCATCTATAATCAGGCCGGTGAGTAATGTTGGATATACAGCAAGGACGGAAGAAATAATTATTGTTGCCACGACCACTGTAAGCTGTTTCCAATAAGGAAGCAAGTAGGCAAAAATGCGTTTAAGAAGTTTGCCTGTAATTTCCGGTTTGTTTTTCTTTTCTTCCTCGGTAAGAAACCCTCGACCGCCACGACCTCCAAATCTAGCCATGGATCATTTTCCTAACATTAATTTTTTTACAATAATTATCTTGCTGCAAAGGCTATTCCTCCTGTTTGATGCAGCCGTTTTTTTTCTTAGTGGAGCGGCTGCGTTTAAATTTTGGATGATAAGGTGGGTGGAACTCCAGTCCTTCTTCTTCGAATTTTTCTTTTAATGTGGCTATGATGCGATCTAAATAAACGCTAAGCTGTGATCTTTCTTCCTCATTTAACCGGCTGAACAAATCCTCTGTAAAAGACTGCTCGATCTTTTGGTTTGATAACTCTTTACCGGCCTCTGTTAATTTTACATTCATAATGCGATGATCTTTTGTCGAGGGTTCCCTGGTAATGTAGCCATTACGCTCAAGTTTCTCCAGCAATTCCCCCAGGGATTGCGGTCGCATATCCAAAATATTTGAAAGTTCCTTCTGGCTTATCTCTGGCTTTATTTTTAGCAATGCCAGTATTCGCCCTTGTCCCCGGTGTATATTACCCATGGGGCCGTGCTGCATGCGTTTGTGTTGGAAGAACCTGCCTAACAGTCGCTGCAGCCAAAAAAACTTATTAAGCAAATCCCTATGCTCGTTCATTAACTCCCCCCTTTGTGAAAAAATATTAAGGTACCTTATTTAAATTGTAAAGGTACCTTATTATAATGTCAAGTTAAACAGCTGCGAAAATAGTTTCATTGCCTGATGCATTTCGTAGAGGATGGCAAGTGAGTAACAATTAGAAGAAGCTATTCATATTATGGTGTAGCTTACTTGATAGATGAAACGTAAGAAAGGAGTATATTTTTTATGGTTGAATATAGATTTCCTGAAGATTTTCCCGCTGCTTTTAAGTTGCATCCTATTACAGGAGAAAAAATAGAACTAAACGGAACAACGCAACAGTCGAATGGTGAATTTTTCAAGAGATCAAAACAGACCCTTCCTAAATTTGTCCAGGAAAAAAACGCGCATCTGGGAATAACTCAAAATGATGCTGAAATGATCGAATTGATGGGTTGGCGACTAAATGTTGTTCCTACAGATGATAGAGGCCTTGTTATAAATTCTGTTTTTTATCAAGATGTTTTTTTCATTTTTACTATGTATGTACCTTGGTTAGCTATTGGTAGCCCCTGTAAGTTTGATAAACAGTACTTTTTAGACAGGAAAATAGCAGGACCTTTTATTAATGTTTTCAATGACGGTTTTATAGTTTGGGCTAGATATGGATTTGGCTGTTTTAGTACTTTAGATCAGGTATATTACTTTTTTAATAATGGTACCTGTTACCCTTTGCTTCAATTGATAACTCCAGCAGTGCTAGATTTTGTACCTCTTTATATTGATTTTGATGTTACCAATCAACTTAATACTGTCTTTAACTTTTATCCATTTGATCAAAACAATGACAATTTTCATTTGGCAGTAACTGAATTTAGTAGAATTGGCAGCGGTGCAACTCCCGAGGGGCAAAATTTTAACGTAAAAATTGAAGGGAGCATACCAGGAGTTAATGCCTCCGCTCGTGTGCATTTTAATCCTAATGACAACTCTGTCCAGTATGTAGCAAGGTGGTTAGGTTATAACCCACTTGTACACCCATTGCTAAATCTGCGAGGCGCAGAAATAGTAAATAGAGATGTGGTATATGTATATCTAATGCAGAATCTCACTACCGGCTTGTACGGTCCCAAAATAGAGTTAAATTTAACCGAGATTGTTTGATAAGCCAGATTTTTACCGGATGCGTGCCTTCTAAACTAAATAAAGAACTAAAACAAAAAGGAACTGATGCATTCAGTTCCTTTTTGTTATTCACAGCTGCATGCTTAGTCGGTGTTCTGATTTCGTATATGCATATACACAGTGTTTTTGCTGATATTTAAGGCATCTGCCACTTTGTTCACAGCATCCTTAATTTTGAAAATGCCCATTTCATTAAGCTGGTGTATTATCTCTTTATTTTTACAGTTTGACGGAACGGAGTCATCATTGAACACACGCTGGCGTACTTGCGTGACAGAGTTTCCAATAAGATCATTAATATTCTCCACAAAGTTCTCGATGGGACCGCTGTTTTTCTTTGTTTCTTCCAGACTTTCTAAATTTACAAACTCGGAGATGACCTCGTTAAACGGTGTATTCAGATACATGTTAATACATAATAGTCCAATGATACGTTTGTTTTCGCCTACTATTGTGATTGTAGCGCTTTTAAGCGGCTCTCCGTTTTTATTGCGCGTAAAATATGAGATGTAGCCGTTATTATCTCCGCGGGTGCGAATTACTTCCAGCATCGAGAGCGCAAGATCGGTAATAGGTGCTCCGACCGTGCGTCCAGTGTGAAAACCATTAATTATTTTAATAACAGAATGTTCATAACTTTCAAGGCTGTGCAGTACAAGTTCATAGCTCTTGCCCAAGTATACAGAGAGTCCGTCCATCATGGATTTGTAGCTTTCAAGAATGGCTCTGTCGGTTTTTGTAAGCACTAAATTATGTTCATTCATTTGTATCCCTCTTATTATCGTTTTGATTCTGCTATTTCGTGCAGACCTCGCTCTATGCGATCAAGGCCTTCTTTTAATATGGCATGGCTTGTTGCAAGACAAATTCGTATATGACCGGCAGAGCCGGGACCAAAGAAGCTTTCTCCTCCCGGTACGATTGCAACCTTGTGTTTCTCAAGGAGAAATTCGGTCAGTTTTTCCGGTTCCATGCCTGTTGCACTGACATCAGGGAAAAGCACAAAAGTGGCAGCAGGTTTCCTACAGGTTATTAAAGGCATTTTTCCAATACGCTCTAGGGCATAATCACGATTCCTCTGCATTTGTGCTGTGAACTCGTCTACCCAATAATAACATTTGTCAAGGCAGGCCATTCCAGCTACCTGCGAGAGTGAAGATATCCCTCCTATGGTAGATAAAACTTCACTTGCTTCCACTATTTTTTCAAAAAGAGCAGGGTTTTGGCAATAGATACATCCGCTTCTCAGTCCGGCGATGCCAAAACTTTTTGAAAAGCCATATACCGAAAGGGTTCGTTGATTTTTTTCCGCACCCAACGAGACTATGCTGTTAAATTTTGCATCTGAGTACACAATATCTGACCATATTTCGTCATTCATTATGTAAAACCCATATTTATTGCTGAGCTCTGCGAGGTACTCAAGATCTTCTAATGGATAGACCATACCTAAAGGATTGTGTGGATTGCAGAGTCCCAGCATTTTCGTCTTCGGAGTAATGTACTTTTCAAGATCTGAGAAATCTATCCGCCCATCTTTTATTTTCATGGGAAAAAGTACTATCTTTGCACCGGCTGCTTCCATGGATGTTTTGAAAAGAAAGTCAACCGGGTCAAAAACTATGGCCTCGTCACCCGGCTCTAGGAAAGCCTTGGCTATTATAGACATCGCTCTTGCAGCACTGTCTATTGGAAGTATCAGGTTTTCTGGTACATCTTCGTTCTTTCTGAGTTTCAGCGCATTTGAAATACTTCTCCGGAATTCCGGAAATCCAAGTTTCGGGGTATACGAAAAATATCCGGTTTTAGCGTAGTCGCATATTGCCTCTATAATTTCCGGGGCTATCGGGAAATCGCTATCTGCAGCAGTTAGTGGGATGACACCTTCTGGCACCTCAGCCCAGCGCATATTATATGCACGTTCTTTCAAGACGCTTAAGTTCACGCTTTCATTGCTGAACAGTTTCATTATTTTACGCCACCTTTCAAATAGTTGCCTTGTCCCTGGATTAAGAAATTATATCAACCTTGTGATGTTTTCTTTTGGACCTGTTGAGGGTTCTATAATAACGTGCCGGCATTTTGTTTGATTATATCAAATAAAAATTTTTTATTCAATGAAATTTTTTTTACCCCTGGTTTTGTCCTTTATGCGCAGTTTTCGTCGTTTAGATTCGCATTTTGCAGATTTTAATGAGATGGAATTGTTGGAAGACAAATCAATAAATGAAAAATATTTCATTGACATTCAAAAAGTTTACTGATATCATAACAATCAATATATTACTTTAGTACGCTAAATTGAAAATTTTTTAGCGGCAGTCGCCAGTAGAAGACGGCTGAATTACATAAGGGGGTAAAAAATGTATAAGGTTACAGAAACTACAAAAGCACCGGCTGCGATTGGCCCGTATTCCCAGGCCATTTCTTGTAACGGAATTCTGTATTGTTCCGGTCAGATTCCGATTTCCCCGGAAACTGGGGCTGTTTGCGGGGACAACATAGAAGACCAGACAAAACAGGTGATAAGTAATATAAAAGCCATTTTAGATGCCAACGGCATCGGATTTGAAAACGTAATCAAGACTACATGTTATCTTGCAGATATGGATGATTTCGATAAGTTCAACGCTATTTACGCTGAGGCATTTGTATCAAAGCCAGCTAGAAGCTGTGTAGCAGTCAAGACTCTCCCCAAAAAAGTGCTCTGTGAGATAGAAGTCTTGGCGGTTTTGGAAAATAGCGGTAAATAAAAAGAATACATAATAAAAAAAAGGTAAAAAAGGAAAAGGAGATGAAAACATGAAAAAAGTATTGGCACTGCTTCTTGCAGTAGCAATGGTGTTCGTACTTGCTGCTTGCGGCGGTGGCGCTGGAGAAAAAGATCCGGGGGAGAAAAACACAGGAGAAAAGCAAGTGGTAGTTGGTATTAATGCTGACTATTCCACCTTTGATCCGGCACAGGCTTATGAAAAATCCTCCCGCATGATCTTGCACGAAGTTTATCAGACACTGTTCAGATTTAGTGCAGAAGACGATTCGGTGATTGAAAAAGATCTGGCTGCAGATTACACTATCAGCGAAGACGGGCTTACTTATGTCATTACTATGCGTCAGGATGCCAAGGCTGTTACCGGCAAAGTGCTAGACGCTCATGATGCCGAGTTCTGTATTAAGCGTTTGATTAATCTTAAAGGTAATCCTTCTTTCTTGGCTGATCCAATTGCTTCTGTGGAAGCAACAGGTGACTTCGAGCTCACTATCAAGTTGAAACAGCCTACTCCGGCTATATTAGCGATACTTTGCGATTCCGCATTTTCAGTCTACGATAGCGATGTGGCTCAGGAAAACGGTGCTACACTTGATCCGGCTACCGATTCAGCCCAGGCCTTTTTTGACAACAACTCAATTGGTTCAGGTCCTTACACTCTTGTGAGCTACACTCCGAATGCTGAGGCGGTTATGGAGAAAAGCGAAACTTACGTGGGAACTCCTGCAAAAATTGACCGTGTTGTTTTTAAACATATTAATGATTCCAGTATGCAGCTCATGAGCCTGCAGAAGGGTGATATAGACTTTGCTTTTGACCTCACCGCATCGCAGCTGGAGACACTTGCAGATGAAAATATTATCGTTCGCAACTATCCGACACAGGATATTTTCTTCCTGCACATGAATGTGGACGAGACCATTGGTGGACCGCTTGCGAACCCTGATGTTCGCCGGGCAATTGCTTATGCTATTGATTATGAGGGTCTGCGTGAACTTGCAGGCAACGATCCCAGTACTCCAATGAACATTTTACCAAGCGGATTCCCTGGCTATGCCGGTGAAAGCAAAATTACCAGGGACCTCGATAAAGCAAAGTCTTATTTAGAAAAAGCCGGATATCCGGACGGATTCTCCTTTGACTGCGGTGCTATTCCGGATATGGCCACTGATGGTATAGCTTTCATGGATTGTGCTGTGAAGATTCAATCAGACCTTAAAGATGTCGGCATCACAATGAATATTCAATCTGATGAAGTCAGTGTTTATCTGGAAAAACTTCGCAGCGCACAATATCAGGCCAACATAGGTATGTGGGGTCCTGACTACCTTGATCCTGCCTCACAGCTTGCGTTTATGCCTGGTGAAACAGTGGGCCTGCGCAGCAATTGGACAGTAGAAATGGCTCCCGAACTTGCTGAGCTTACCGCTCAAGCAAAGGTTGAAACCGATCCTGAAAAGCGTGCTGAAATTTTTGAGCAAATTCAAATTATGTACAGCGAGATCCCTGGTCCGGTCATCGTTTTTGTACAGCCGAATCGTGCTCTTGCCATGAGTAAGCGCGTTCAGAACGTCCATTATTCCTCAGCCTACATGCTGATATCCCATCTGATGGATGTTGAGTAATCTTCTTAAGCGGAAGGTATTTATAAACTCAAAGGCAGAGGGCGTCACAGCAGACACCCTCTGCCATTTAAATAACTAAGCAAAAATACCCTGGCCACAAGGGGAGGATTGTTATGAGTATGTTAAATTATATAGGACGTAGGCTGCTGCTGATGGCCATTGTGCTGGCCGGCGTAGTTGTTATAACTTTCACTATCTCGCACATGGTTCCAGGAGACCCGCTGGTCGCAAACCTCGGGCAGTCGGCGATGAGCAATCCGGAGATTGTGGCTGCATACGAGGAAAAATGGGGTCTTAATAAACCCCTTCCCGAGCAGTTTGTCCTGTATGTCAAAAATATGTTCAAGGGGGATCTTGGCACATCCATCCGTACGAAAAGGCCGGTACTGTATGATTTGTCGGTATATTTCCCGGCTACTATTGAAATGGCTACTTTAGCTACTATCATGAGTGTTGTCTTTGGTCTGTTGTTTGGTGTCATTTCCGCTGCAAGGCGAAATAAAACTGCAGACCAGGTACTAAGAGCTGTTTCACTTGTGGGAATTTCGATCCCGGCGTTTTGGCTGGCATTACTTATGTTATATTTTTTCTATTTCAGGCTCAATATCGCTCCAGGTAGCGGTAGACTGGGTTTGGCTTTCCTAAGTTATAAGTCCGAGACGGGATTCCTGATAATAGATGCTATTAAGAACGGAAATATGCCGCTTTTAAAAGATGTCTTTAGTCATATTGCTATGCCGTCCATTGTTTTGGCCGCCTCCACAATGGGACTGATGACAAGAACGGTGCGCAGTTCCATGCTGGATGTAATGAGCCAGGACTATCTTCGTACAGCCAGAGCTAAGGGCTTAACAGAACGTCAGGTTATAACGGATCACGCACTCAAAAACGGCCTTATCCCCTCAGTTACGATGTTCGGACTAAGTTATGGCAGCCTCTTGGGGGGCACCGTTCTGGTCGAGACAATATTTGATTATCCGGGACTTGGCTGGTACGCCTATCAGTCGGCAACCACTCTGGATTACCCTGCAATAATGGGAGTAACACTTGTAATTGCTATTATAAACTGTGTAATGAGTTTAGTGGTCGATATTATATATGCATTCATAGATCCGCGAGTGAGATATTAGGAGGGTCCATGGTGAAAAAAAAGACAATACGTTTTATAAAGAAAAATCCGCTGGCCACCATTGGAGCTCTCGTGTGCGTACTGTTTCTATTGGTCGCGGTTTTTGCACCGCTGATAGCGACACACGACCCTCTTGAACAAAATTTTTCCAACAGAAACAGGCCTCCCAGCGCCGTTCATTATTTTGGCACTGATAATTTTGGTCGCGATGTATTTTCAAGGGTTGTTTTCGGTGCGCGTATCAGTTTGCCGGCAGGATTTCTTGTTGTTATTTTCTCCTGTGTTTTCGGTGGTATTTATGGCGCGGTGGCTGGATATTTCGGAAAAACATTAGATGAGGTGCTGATGCGTATCGTTGACATAGTAATGTCATTCCCGTCATTGGTACTTGCAATGGCCCTTGCAGCTGTTTTCGGTAAGACTATGTCCAACGCGATCCTGGTCATTGTGCTTGTATGGTGGCCTAAATATGCAAGGATGATGAGGGGACTTGTGCTCACGGTGCGCGAGACTGAGTATGTTGCTGCGGCGGTGGCGCTGGGTGAAAAGAAAAGCCGTATCCTCTTTTCAACTGTAATACCAAACTGTGTGGCACCGCTTCTGGTCATGGCTTCGGCAGACCTCGGCGCGGCCATACTTATGTTTTCAGGACTTGGGTTTTTGGGAATGGGCACTGCGCCTCCGGCTCCAGAATGGGGTGCTATGGTCTCCGATGGTGCCAAGGTACTCAATTACTGGTGGATCAGCGTGTTTCCCGGTGCTGCAATATTTATTGTTTCGATAGCATTCAACTTTATAGGTGATGCACTGCGTGATCTGCTGGATCCCAAACTCAGAAATCTCGAATGATGAATTACGAAAGAGGTAGGTTTTTTATGAATTATGCTTTAAGAATAGAAAAGATTAGGGAAAAAATGGCGGCAAAAAATGTTGAGGGGCTGTTTGTTGCTAATGACGCCAGTTGGGAATATTTTACGGGGCTGCCCAGGGCAGGGCACTGTCAAACAAAAATGCGCCAAAACAGCGCGGAGTTTGCAGGACTGCTCATCACGCCGGTTAAGGTAACAGCTTTTTCACCACGTCTTTCAGCCCTGGGGTTTTCCGGCCGTATGGAAGATTTTCCTGTAGTTGACGAACTGGTGATTTATCCGGATGTCGATATTTATGGAGCAACTTTTGACCGGGAAATAAAAGCGCAGAAACTGAATGGCAAGCGTCTGGCGGTAAATCGTGATGTTTCACCAACGCTGGTTCTGAAGCTGCAGGAAGCGCACGACGTGACGGTCATTGATATGTCGGCTGATGTGGATATGCTGCGCGCTGTCAAGGATGAAGAAGAAATAGAACTAATGCGTCACGCAAGCTTTGTGGCAGATAAGATATATT
Source organism: Bacillota bacterium (assembly GCA_012800215.1). Lineage (GTDB taxonomy): Bacteria > Bacillota > Dethiobacteria > Dethiobacterales > Dethiobacteraceae > JAAZIQ01. The sequence continues at coordinate 12,736 of JAAZJT010000128.1, forward strand.
ATGATATTCTGCCAATGCTTGTTCCGGGGACTCCCGTTAGGGAGATAGAATTGGAGATAGAAAGGTTGCTTGAGACTTACGGTTGTTCTTCTCCTTCTTTTCCGGCTGTGGTACTTCACCACGGCCCTAAGGCAGGGATCGGCGTAGGTGCAGGGTACTATGAACGGTTAGAACGGGATCATACCATAGCACTTGATTACGGTGTCGTATATAAAGGATATTGTTCTGACTTTGGACGTACTATCTTTCTGCAGGAACCGACTCCTGACGAGGTGCGTGCCCATGAGCTTGTGATGAAGAGTCAGGCAGCAGGGATAGAAATGATGAAAGCCGGCGTCAGCACCGGTGCCGACGCCAATGCGGCAGCACATAAATGTATGGAAGAAGCCGGCATGGGAGAAGCATTTATACACCGTCTAGGACATGGCATAGGCAAGGATGTACATGAACGCCCGTTTTTGGCAGAAGGTGAGGACACCGTTTTGCAGGCGGGAATGTGCTTTACAGCTGAACCGAGCCTTTATGTTCCACAAAAATATCTTGTACGTGTGGAAGACGTGGTTCTGGTCACTCCCACAGGCACTGAATGCCTGAACAAAGTGACAAAGGATATCGTGGTACTTGACAGATAGGGGGAAACGACTGTGGAAGACCTGACCCTACAAGTAAAGGAACTGAAAACCTGTTTCTTTACAGACAACGGCGTTGTACCGGCAGTAGATGGAGTCAGTTTCAATGTTCGCCGGGGAAAAACGCTGGGAATAGTTGGAGAGAGTGGAAGCGGAAAAAGCGTTACCTCCCTTTCGATAATGAGACTGCTGCGTGAGCCCAGCGGTAGGATAACCGAGGGTGAAATCATCTTTGACGGAAGGGATATTGTGAAGATGACACAGCAGGAGATGTGCAAGATCCGCGGGAAAAGAATATCAATGATATTTCAGGAACCGATGACGGCTCTGAACCCTGTACGCACTATCGGCTCACAGATAGCGGAGATCTACAAGATCCACGAAAATCTTAATAAAAAGGCTGCCAAAGAGCGTTCCATTGAGATGCTAAAAATGGTAGGAATCCCTTCTCCTGAGCAGCGTTTCAAGGAATACCCGCACCAGATGAGCGGCGGAATGCGCCAGCGTGTAATGATTGCCATGGCGCTGGCGTGCAATCCTGAGCTGCTTATTGCTGACGAGCCCACGACTGCCCTTGATGTAACTATTCAGGCTCAGATACTTGATCTGATGCTGGACCTGAAAAACAAACTGGGGACTTCAATTATGCTTATAACTCATGACCTTGGAGTCGTGAGCGACATTGCAGATGATGTGATAGTGATGTATGCCGGATCTATTATGGAATACGGATCTCGCGATGCAGTTTTTAAGGATATGAAACACCCGTATTCGATAGGACTAATGGAATCCATACCAAAGATAGATAACGGGGAAAGACTAAAAACTATTGACGGCATGGTTCCCAGCATTTTTGAAATGCCGCAAGGCTGCAAATTCGAGCCGCGCTGCACTTATGCAAAACCGATATGCAAACAGTGCAGGCCTGAATTGTATGACACTGGTAATGGACATATGGTGTGCTGCTTTAAATACAGCGAAGAACACCGGGGAGACTGGAACGGGGAGGCGTAAATATGGCGGAAAAGCTCCTTGAAATTAATAATCTGCGGCAGTATTTTCCTGTAAAGGGACTTAAGGGTGCCGATGGTAAACCGGCGGTCGTCAAAGCTGTAGATGACGTTACATTTGATATTTATAAAGGCGAAGTACTTGGTCTCGTCGGTGAAAGCGGATGCGGAAAGACCACTATCGGCAGATCTATCCTGAGGCTGATTGAGCCTACAGATGGCGAAGTGCTGTTTAACGGAATCGATGTGCTGAAGCTTAAAAGTGAAGCTATGCGTAAGCTGCGGCAGGAAATGCAGATAGTTTTCCAGGATCCTTACGGATGTCTTGATCCGCGCAAAACTGTCGGACAGTTGATTAGCAGACCGCTGGAACTTCACCGTTACGGCACGAAGGAAGAAATAAGAAAACGTACGAAAGAATTGATGGAACTGGTGGGCCTGCGCCCGGAATACTATGGACGATACCCCCATGAATTTAGTGGTGGGCAGCGGCAGCGCATAGGTATTGCCCGTGCTATAGCACTTAACCCACAGTTTGTGGTCTGTGATGAGCCTGTTTCAGCTCTTGACGTTTCAATTCAAGCACAGGTAATAAACCTAATGAAAGATCTGCAGGAGAAGTTTGATCTGACCTATCTTTTCATTAGCCATGACCTAAGAGTTGTGAGATATATCTGTGACAGGGTAATCGTTATGTATCTGGGGCGCATCATGGAGATCGCTGACAGTGATGAGCTTTATGCACGTCCTGTTCACCCCTATACAAAAGCACTGCTCTCCGCAATCCCCGAAGTGACGAAGGAACGCAGGGTCAGGGAACGCGTCCGCCTGCAGGGAGATGTACCCAGCCCGATAAATATTCCAGGCGGCTGCAGATTCCACACCCGCTGCCCGCAGTGCCAGGAGATATGTAAAACAACCGAGCCGCCGATAAAAGATCTGGGGGACGGACATCTTTGCGCATGTCATTTTGCTTAAACACTAAAAAGAAAACTAGGAGTGAATCGGATGTCTGTAAAAGACCTTATGACGCCTGCATTTCAAAAGGCTGAGGGTGGTCTGTTTTCGAAGGTTACCAAGGCGGATGCCGGTGTTGATATTGAAGCACTTCTGGCTGACGGCTTTACAATCTTGAGCTGGGCAGATCCGTTCTTTCCGGATCCGTCGACGCCTGAATTTGTGTTGGATGCCACTATTGATGCTCTAAAATCCGGGGTCTGCAATCATTATACAAGTCCTCTGGGATCAAATGAGTTAAAGGAAGTAATAGCAGAAAAATTAAGGGAATACAATGGCCTGACTGTTGACCCGAAACGCAATATACTGATTACCCCGGGATCGGATTCCGGACTCTTTTTTGCAATGTATGCCTTTATCGAGCAGGGTGATGAAATACTAATTCCTGATCCCTGTTATCCAAATAATTTTCAGAATGTAGAGACGCGCGGTGGGGTTCTTGTGCCTGTACCGCTGCGTGCGGAAAACGGTTTTCAGCCTGTGGCTGCAGAGTTTGAAGCGCGGATAACGGAAAAGACAAAGATGCTGGTTTTGACTAATCCTAACAATCCGACCACAACGGTATTTACCAGAAAAAATATGCTGGAACTGGCAAAGATGTGTATAGAGCATGATCTTGTTTGTGTGGTGGATCAGGCTTTTGAGGATATAATATTTGACGGCCGTGAAATGGTAACGATGGCTGCTCTGCCGGGGATGTGGGAGCGGACAGTAACAGTTTTTTCTGTATCCAAAGGTATGGGTCTCAGTGGATACAGAGTTGGGTATATAGTGGCAGATGACGTGGTTATGGATGCACTTTACGGAACAGCGGTCAGTGTTATCGGTGCGGCTAATACCGCCGCACAGAAGGCGGTTGTAGAGGCATTGCGCCGGCCCGGATTTGTACAAGACTATGCTGAGACCTTTGATCGGCGTCGGCATAAGATAATGGAAATACTAAATGGTGTTCCGGGAATTAAGACATGGCTTCCTGAATCAGGTTTTCTCTTATGGATAGATGTTTCTGCCCTGGGAAGCTCGGCAGAGGTTTGTGATTATCTTTTTAAGCATGCTAAAGTCAGCGTGAATGACGGCACTGCTTATGGAGTGCAGGGAAAAGGACACATTCGTATTGTGTTTGGCTGTTTGCGCGATGATGAAAAGTTATATGATGCTTTTAGGCGCATTGCGAAAGCTTTTACAGAATTAGCAAAAAAGAAGGGAATCTACTAATGGCACGAACTCTACTGACGGATGGCCGCATCATTGATCCTGCTGAAAACAAAATTATCGAAAACGGACTTCTGACTCTTCTGCATGGAAATCATGCACCTGATAGTATAGGATACTGCGGAGACAGAGATGCCCCCGAAGTCGATGGCTTTGAGCGTAGCTTAGGCAAAGATGATTTCGTGCTTTCGCTGGAAGGCGCAACGCTCCTTCCTGGTCTGATTGATGTTCAGACGGAACTTTTCTTAAGCGGGGATAAAAATGTCCCGCAGAGTACCCTGGTAGCTTACAGAAGGGCGGCGGAAATGTTAAGCCGCGGCATTACGAGTATCGGAGCAAGTGCTGACAGGTTTGGAATAGTGCAGACGCTGGCCGAAAGCAGTGAAAAGTTTTTTCTCTGGATGCCGATGATAGTACTGATGGGCGAAACCGGCTATAGTCCAGCATATTGTTTGTTTAGAGGTTTGCCTGAAAAGGGTTCCGAGATGGAGCAACGCTGGTTAGAACAAGCAAATAAGGCCTGCATGCTGGGTATGAAGCCTGTCCTTTCGAGTATGAATGAACCTGTTTGTCAACAGGATGGATCGCTTACGTTAGTTCGTATGTCAGAACTTCTTGTGGATGGCGGATTTTCGCATATGGAAGCACTTCAGGCGTTGACCTCCAACGCCGCCGAGGTGCTCGGCATCAGCAGCCGGAACGGACGCTTGGCAAAGGGATTCGAGGGAGACATTATTGCTGTAAAGGGAAACCCATTAGAAAAAATCTCAGATCTTAATAACTGTGTTATGAGCGCCAGAGGCGGCAGATTAATACGCAGCGGCTTATCAGGTCTTAAAAAAAGTAATTTCAATCTGCTTCCACCGGGATATGATTTTAACTAACAATTGTAAAAAATGTTGATATAACAAAGCCGGCTCGATTGAGCCGGTCTTGTGGCATAGGCAACCTTTTTTCAGATAGAGGAAGATGTGCAATTTGTGCGATAGGAGGAAGGTAAATGAATAAAGTAAAAAACAAGCTTATTAATATGTATGACTTAATTACCTGTCTGACAAATGCATGTGACTTAATAAACCCTCAATTGGTGAACCATCACCAGCAAGTTGGTTATTTAGCTTTAAAAATTGGCGAAGAATTGCGTCTGCCTAAAAAGCAGCTGAAGGATTTAATTCTAGCAGGATTACTGCATGATGTAGGAGCTTTGGAGTATCATGAAAGGCTTGAACTTATTGAAAGTGAGCCGCCTACTGCACAAAGTCATGCTTTTAAAGGAGCACGCCTGTTGGAAGGATTCTCCTATCTTAAAAATGCTGCGGGAATAATCAGGTACCACCATGTTCCCTGGAATAACGGAGAGGGCGCTACCTATGATGGTCAAGATATACCACTTTTAAGCCATATTATTCATTTGGCTGACAGGGTAGCTGTGCAGATTGACCGTAATAAAGGAGTTCTGGGACAAGTAAAAGGTATTTTAAAAAATATTCAGAGTCAAAAAAATACTAATTTCATGCCCGAACTGGTGGATGCGTTAAATACAATCAGCAGCCATGAATATATTTGGCTGGATATGGTAAATCATTACTTACCCAATATTATTATGGATACTATGCTTTTTGGTACTATGGATTTGAGTATCGAAGAAACTATTGAGCTGGCAAACATCTTTGCCAAGATTATTGACTTTCGCAGCCCATATACAGCAAAGCATTCTGCCGGCGTAGCAAAAACTGCGGAGAAATTGGCAGAGCTTGCAGGCTTTTCTGACATTGAATGCAAGATGATGCTGATTGCGGGATATTTGCATGACCTAGGCAAGCTGGCTATTCCAAATGATGTGCTTGAAAAGCCTAGTAAACTGGATACTGATGAACTTAATATAATTAAATGTCATACATATTACACATATCGGCTGTTACAGCCCATTAAAGAATTTGAGGAAATTGCTATTTGGGCTGCATCCCATCATGAAAAGTTAAATGGAGAAGGTTACCCCTTCCATTTGCACGATCAGTGCATTCCACTGGGTTCGCGCATAATGGCAGTGGCAGACGTATTTACAGCAATTACCGAAGATCGTCCTTATCGTAAGGGTATGTCCTATGAGGAGACAGTCAAGGTGTTAAATTCTATGGCAGAGAGTAAGTCTATTTGCCCTTATGTCGTATCAATACTTATTGATAACTTTGACTTGATTGACAAGATTCGTATGGATGCGCAGCAAAAAGTTAGCTTTGATTATAACCGTTATGTGAATAGTTAAATACTGCTTTCCGGTCAAAAGTAAATAGTGAATATTCTAAAAAGAAGGGATTTGCAAGGTCAATGCAGAAATATTATACCCGTTGTTAAGGGGCAGTGTAGTATATGTAAAGGTTTCTTATGAAACAAAGTACTAATAACACATCTAATTAAATTAATGGTTAGATTTTGGATATAGTATTAACCAAAAGCCATATAAGAACCAGCCCAAAACATTAAAAAGAATATTATTATTAAAAAGGAAGGGATGTCTTATGTCAGTAAAATTATTATATGGCGAACACGCACGGCATGCTGTAAGTACGGGAATAGATAAGCTTGCAGATGTTGTGAAGAGTACTTTAGGTCCTAAAGGAAGAAATGTCGCATTTGACCAGCAGTATGACGTGCCCTTGGTTTCAAACGATGGCGCCACCATTGCAAAGCAAATTAATTTTGAAGATCCATTTGAAAATACAGGAGCAGAATTAATTAAGCAGGTTGCTCTTAAGACAAATGAAGCGGCAGGAGATGGCACAACAACAGCAATAGTGCTTGCACAAAACATAATTAATGAAGGGCTAAAAAACTTAGCTGCCGGTGCTAACCCAGTAATACTAAAAAGAGGTATAGAGAAAGCAACAGCAGTTGCCGTTGATATGCTGAAAAAGTACGCCACGCCGGTAGATGATAAGGCAACTATAAAACACATTGCAACTATTGCCGGCAATAATGACGAATTCATTGGAGAAATTTTGACGGAAGCATTTGAAAATGTTGGTCTTGATGGTGTCGTCACTGTTGAAGATAGCCAACAGATGGATACTATTTTAAAATACTCTAAAGGTATTAACTTTGAAAACGGATATCTCTCTCAATATTTTATAACTGACGAGAAAAGCCGCAAAGCAGAGCTTGACAATCCTTATGTTTTACTAGTAGAAAACACTGTTAAAAACTTTATGGATTTACGAAACATTTTAGAACAAGTAGCAAGACGTGGAGCTAGCTTACTTATTATTGCCCAGGATGTAGAAGGGGAAGCTCTTTCCGGCCTTACAATGAATGTATTAAGAGGCGGAATAAAGGTAGCAGCCGTTAAAGCTCCGGGTTATGGAGATACAAGAAAGCGCAACATGAAGGCACTGGGTCTGATGCTAAACGCAGTTGTGGTTTCTGAGGATCTTGGGATGAAGCTTGAAGATTGCGGTTTGGAAATTTGCGGAAGAGCCGGTAGAGTTGTGATCAGCAAAGATGAAACTATTATTCAAAATCCTTCCGGTGCTGACAGTGAAGAAGTTAAGAAGATGGTAAGGCAAGTAAGAAAACAGCTTGCTGAGACAAAAGAGGATTATGAAATTGAAAGGTTGAAAGTTACGCTTTCTATTTTAACCGGAGGAATAGCAGTTATTAGAGTTGGCGGTGTTTCTGAACTGGAGATGTTTGAAAGAAAGTATAGGATGGAAGACGCAGTTAACGCAGTATACGCAGCAGCTGAAGAAGGTGTGCTGCCCGGAGGCGCTAAATCTTTTCTACTTGCCGTACCGGCTGTTGACGAGCTTATTGAAAAGCTGGACGGAGAAGAACGGACAGGAGCCATGATAATTAGAAAGGCTTTAGAAGCACCTGTAAAACAAATAGCCGAGAATGCAGGGGCTAATGGCAGCATAGTAGTAAATAAACTGCTATCAAATAATGATGTTAATTATGGTTTTAATGCACTGACGATGAAATATGAAGATGTGTTTAAAGCTGGAGTAATTGATCCGGTAAAAGTAGTTAAAAACGCCCTTATTAACGCATCAAGTGTAGCAACAACTTTTCTTACCACAGAGGCGGCATTAACAAAATCAGAATAGCATCATTTAAGGTTCTTTGTTAAATAGTAAGGGTGGCAGGTTTTTTATACCTGTCACCTATTTTTGTTTATGGGAAGTCTGGGCTTTTCGCCCTTAATATATATTCACCGTTTGTTGCTTTGAGGTAGTGAAGGAGTGAAATATATGAGTTCATATGTACTCGGTTTTCAGGAGATTGATAAAACAAAACTCATGGTTGTTGGAGGTAAAGGTGCAAGCCTAGGGGAGCTCCTCAGGATTGAAGGAGTAAGCGTACCAGATGGCTTATAAGCAGGCTCTATTGAAGGAGGCTGAACAACTCGTACAAGCCAATGTTATTTATGAAAAAGAAGATATATACTATCTTACTTTTGAAGAACTTCGTGAAGTAGTATGCACATATAAACTGGATTACCGGATCATAAGCATGCGAAAAAAAGAGTATGAATGGTATGAGAAACTAACTCCACCACGTGTTATTACTTCTGAAGAAGAAATCATTGCCGGTAAGTACAAACGAGAAAACCTCCCAGCTGAAGCCATTGCAGGCCTGCCTGTTTCTTCCGGAGTGATAGAGGGAAGAGCGAGAGTCATCCTAAACATGGAAGATGCTGATCTGGAGGATGGAGATATTTTGGTTACCTCTTTTACTGATCCCAGCTGGACGCCATTATTTTTATCTATAAAAGGCATAGTTACCGAAGTTGGCGGACTTATGACCCATGGAGCGGTTATCGCACGGGAATATGGTTTGCCGGCAGTTGTCGGGGTAGAAAATGCTACTAAATTAATCAAAGATGGGCAAAGAATCCGGGTAAATGGAACTGAAGGCTATGTAGAAATCGTGTAATGCAATATACTAATAGTAGAGCTGCTAACAGGGAAAGAAATAAGAGGTGACGTATGGTTGTAAGTGTAATGACAGTTAAGTTATATGCGCCGTGGGTGCAAAGTCTTAAGGAGAAAAGAATGATTGCGCAAAGCCTATGCCAAAAGCTGCGTAATAAATTTAATGTCTCGGTAATTGAAAGCGATGCGCAAGATGTGCAGCAAACAATTATCATTTCAATTGCTTTTCTTACTGATAGTAGTGCAAAAGCAGATCAGATCAGTGATAAAATCACTCGTTTTATTGAAGGTAACGTTGATGCAGAGATTGTTGACCTGGCGGTTGAAAAAGTTTAGATGGCTCCTGTCCTGTTCAAAAGTACTTTAGAACTAAATCATAGCTAACTATATTTTAATGGAGGGAAGAAGATGAAAAGCCTTCAGAAAGTTATAGATTTCATTGACAATAATTTAAACGATACCGCGTATTATCTTCATGAAGATATGAAAAAACACACAACCTTTAAAACTGGAGGGCCGGCAGATCTCCTAGTTGAACCACAAAGCATTAGCGAAATGCAAAAATTAATGCGGTATGTCTTTAAAAAAGAAATACCTTATCTTGTTATTGGTCAGGGGAGCAATCTAATTGTCAGTGATAAGGGAATTAGAGAATTAGTTGTAAAAATCGGTACAAATCTTAGTCAATGCGCAGTTAATAATGAAACAATTGAGGCTGAAGCGGGAGCGACCATAATTAATGTATCAAAGGAAGCACAAAAGCATTCTTTAACAGGCTTAGAATTTGCATGCGGCATTCCTGGCTCAGTGGGTGGGGCAGTGTTTATGAATGCCGGAGCATATGATGGGGAGATTAAAAACATTCTTGAGGAAGTTCTTGTCCTAACTGTAAATGGTGACTTGCTGATTAGAAAAGCCAAAGAATTAGAACTTGGCTATAGAACAAGTGTTATGCAAAGAAACGGTGAAATTATTTTAAAAGCTAAATTTAAGCTTCAGAAGGGAAATAAGGATGATATCAGTCAGAAAATGAAAGAGTTAACGCAAAGAAGAGAAAAGAGCCAGCCATTAGAATTTCCTAGTGCCGGCAGTATTTTTAAAAGGCCGGAGGGATACTATACAGGAAAATTAATAGAGGATGCCAATTTAAAGGGGTACAAAATAGGAGGCGCACAAGTTTCGCCAAAACATGCCGGTTTTATTATTAATACCGGCAATGCTACCAGCAGTGATATCTTAAACCTAATAAAACATATTCAGACAGAAGTAAGAAATCGTTTTGGTGTAGAGCTGGAAACAGAAGTAAGAACAGTTGGCGAATTTTAACCGCATCACCAATACCAGCGAAAATAAACAGCCTAATACTATCTAAGTTAAAAACTTACTCATATAATAACCTGTGGAGCAATAACGCAGGTTATTTTTCCTTTTAGCTTGCTTTCTGTTCTAGCTAGCAAATGCCAAGGTGATGTGAGATAACACAGTTACTTGAGGAAATAATTAATAGTAAAAATATTTTCAATAATTTACCTGCATTTGAAAGGATTAACTAACTAAAGAGCAAAATATACTAAATAGTTTGACGATTGACTGAATTATGCTGCCGGGAGGTGTTTGGCAGGTGGTTGATGACAAAGAGCAAAAGATTACTATCTCGTGTTTATTGAAGTTTAGTTTTAAAGAAGAGGAAGAAATAATTGCACAGGGTGAAGGAGAGGCTTCTTTATCATCTGAATTCTTGTCTATAATGACTAAATACGGTGAGGCAATAGAAATAGAACTGCGGGAAATACGAGATATAAGTTGTAACGATTACAGAATTATCTTAGAGCTATATGATCAACATACACTGATACTATACCATTTAGGGTATATATACGAAGATTTTGTCAGGGAATTAATAAGTCAACGTAATGAACTAATGGTAAAGGATTTGCTTATGTCTGAGAATCTACGGTATCCATGCGTTGCAGCACGTTACTCTCTGCAAAACAGTAACGGAAGCGAAGCCTTTACTGAGCAGGCAGAGCTGCGCCTGTATGAAACAGCATTAGTGATTTTGCCATTAGTCAATAAACCTGTCAGGATACCATATAGTTTGATCAGCGACATCACGGAGAATGATTATGCCATATCATTAACAACTGAAACCGGCGACAATTATGTTTTTTCTCATCTTGGGCCGCTTTTTACTCCGTTCTGTGAGCGGCTTTCCAGTGTAAGAAATGAGCTATTTCTAAAAGTGCAGAGAACATTAAGACAATTACTGCCGGAGGCCAATTCTGCCCTTATTCGCAAAGCTGCACAGTTAATGGGGGATGGCAAGGCAGTGCAGCGCTCAGCATTAACTGCTATTTCACCAGCTTTGTGGACAGAATTGGAAACAAAACTGACATCATTTGGTATAGATTTTGAATATAAATACTTACAGTCGCTTTCAGATACTAAAGAGGTCTGTATTGGTTTTAAACGGGGTTTAATGGGTGATTTAACGGGGGAGTACATCTGGTTTCTTGTTCCTATTTATTCTTGTGATCCCCATCGCCCGGGTAACGCATTCGCAATCGAAGCTGCATCTACTGACGCCAATGGCAGAGCAACATACTTTTTCCGCATTACTGACCACCAGGAGTATCCCAACTTGTGCTTAAAACCTGAATTTGCGCAGTTAGTGACGGACACAATTTCGCAAATCAATCGTAGTCTGCTGGCTATAAATTTTAGGCGTGAACCTATATATTTGCCGCAAGAAAGGTTAACTGAACCTAATTATAAGAAATACCGGGTAGCTGTGCGACAAATTCCTGAGCTGCAGTTTTTAAGACGGCATTTTATCGGGCGCGTGTTTCATAGAACAAACCAGCAATGGGAAAAGGATGTATTGCAATTATTGAATTACAATGTGAGTACAACAGATGGATAAACACTTCAGATAAAAGATTAAGTAGATTGCTGTAAGAGGAAATTGAGAAAGGAGAGAAGAGTATGGTTGGTTTTAAGCACCTTTGCCGCTACTGTGATAAGCTTGTGCCGGCAAATGCAAATGTTTGCCCTTTCTGCGGCAAAGTTAATCCGGTTGGAAAGCTAAGGTGCCCAAAATGCAGAAACCCTGTGGAAAAAGGTTGGTATGCCTGTAGTCATTGTGGGCTTAGACTGGAAATAATCTGTCCACAATGCGGGGAAAAGACATTTTTAAGTGATTATTGCAGCCATTGTGATGCACGTTTAGTAGTGGTATGCAAAAATAAGAAATGTAAGACTGAACAGGCTCCCATAGCAGATACCTGCGTTAAATGCGGACGTCCTTTATAAAATTATATAGTAGGAGGGAAAATATGGCTTTGCAACCTTTTACCAGTAACTTTGCCGATAATAGTACTGAGGCTGGTTTTCAGTTTACTTTCTATTGTGATTTATGTCGTGAAGGTTATAAAACTAAGTTTATTGAAAGTAAGTCATATAAGAAGGGGCAGCTTTTTAAAAACATCGGACGATTTGTTGGTGCTGCTTCCCATATGGTAGGCAAATATAATCTTGGTTATGGCGTCGAAAGGGGTGCGGATGTTCTAACAGAGCGTTTTACCGGTATGTCACCAGAATGGCATAAGGAGCATGAAGCTGCATTTGAGTTGGCGCAGAATGAAGCTAAAGAACATTTTTTGCGCTGTCCGAAGTGCAGAAAATGGGTATGTGAGAATGATTGGAATGAGCAGGAAGGACTTTGTGTTGAAGATGCCCCCCGGCAAAATATTGAAATTGCTTCCGCCCGTGCAGAAAAAATGGTTAAAGACATCCAGAAAGCAGCTGAGCAGACACAGGTATTTTCCGGGCAAATCGAAAGCAAACAGACAATTTGTGCTCAATGTGGGAAACCGGCGGGAACAGGTAAATTCTGCACTAACTGTGGAGCCAGCCTTACTTTAATCGAGTGTGAAAGATGTGGGACCAAAAGCCCAGCCGGCACAAGGTTTTGCGGCGAATGTGGTGCAAGATTGGACTAATCACTCTAGCGCCGCGGAGCTTTATAAAAAAGCCTAAAGGCTGCTGATGTATAATGTCAGCAGTCTAAATTTTTTTTTGAATGTCCCCTTAGTTCGTTAAGGTATATAAATACTTATAATTGGCAAACTAGATACGAAAACTATAGGCAGATCTTAAAAGAAAGGAGAACAGCTGAGTGAACATTAATCAACAAGAGTTGGAGAATTTGCGTCATTTGATTGGTGCGCATGAAACCGGGGCCAACAAATTGGAAACTTATGCGCAACAATGTAGTGATCCGGAAATTAAACAAATGTTTCAGCAGTCGGCAAATAGTGCCCGGCAGACTAAACAAAAATTAATGCAATTTTTAAACTAAAAGGAGGGTACAAATTGCAGGATAAAGATATGGTAAGCGATGTGCTGTCAATGGTTAATGCCAGCCTTTCAAATTATGCCAAGGCAATTGCGGAAGCTGAAAATTCTCAGCTGCGGCAGACTTTAATCCAGATTAGAAATTCAGATGAACAGTTTCAATTTCAATTAAGCCAAAAAGCTATTCAAAAAGGTTTTTATCAACCGGCAAAACAGGCTGATCAAAGCGCTATCCAACAATATAGAAGTCAGCTTGGTCAATAATATTTTTTAAGTTAGAACACCGTCATCCACGGTGTTCTTTTGATTGGGACATACTTACTATTTGGTAGTATAATAAGATGAGGAATACATTTATTTGGAAACATAAGCTGAACTATTTAATGGGGTGTAGCTTTTGAAGTATGAGGTTCCCTTTCTTTTTGAGGATAATCATTTATTAGTAGTAGAAAAACCGGTAAATATGCTCTCGCAAGGAGATATAACAGGAGATCCGGATCTTTTGAATTTTTTAAAACAAAAATTAAAGGAAAAATACCAGAAACCTGGTAATGTATATTTGGGACTGGTACATCGCTTGGACCGCCCCACGGGTGGAGTAATGGTTTTAGCCAAGACTTCCAAAGCGGCGGCTCGCCTGACGGCACAAATTAGGAATAATGTGTTTGATAGATATTATTTAGCTATAGTTCATGGTAAGTTAGTGCAAAAACAAGCTACTTTACTGCATTATTTAAGTAAAAACAAGCAAACTAATATGGTTACAGCTGCTAAACATCAAAGTATGGGAGCTAAAGAAGCAAAACTTACTTATCAGGTATTGGAAACTAATAATCACTTTAGCTTAGTTAAAGTTAAACTATATACAGGAAGGGCGCACCAAATCCGTACTCAGTTTGCAGCTATTGGACATCCTTTAGTTGGTGATCAGCGTTATGGGCAAAATGTAAATCGTCCGGGTCAGCAACTTGCCCTTTGGGCGCATGCTATTAGCTTTGAGCACCCCACTCTGAAAAGAAGAATGACTTTTACTAGCTACCCTTCCCAGGTATACCCGTGGGTACAGTTTAATAATATTCTAAAAAAGGAGTGAGATGATGGATAAGAAACTGCTTATTGCGTATTCCTCAAGAACAGGGAATACGGACAAGGTGGCAAAGGCGATTTATGAAGTGCTGAGTGAGCAGGCAGAGATAAAGAAGCTGCCGGATGTTAGCAGTGAAAAGTATGACACGGTTGTTATGGGTTACTGGGTTGACAAGGGGACCGCAAATGAAGAATCATTGACTTTTATTAAATCATTGGCAGGTAAAAAGGTTATTTTGTTTGGTACTTTAGGTGCAGGAGATTATGATGGCTATTATCAGAAAGTGCGTGAAGCAGTAGAAAAGGAACTTCCTGCTGACTGCATTTTGCTTGGGCATCAACTCTTCAGGGCTACTTCCATAATGCTTAATAGACTTAGAAAACAGCATGCTGAAAACCCTGATGATCTTGAGATTAAGAAACGTTTAGAGGATTATGAAAACAATAAACATCGTCCAGATGCAGAGGATTTAAAAAAAGCACAAGAATTTGTGCTTTCCGTGCTGAGAAAATAATTTTTTTCTGGCTTCCCGGTTGGGGAGCTTTTTTATTTAAGTATCAAGAACAATTCTACTGCTTCTGTAAATACAATTTTTATTTGGTCATCTTGATAAGACAGGGGCGGAAAGGAAAAAGGCAATTTATAAAGAAATAATTGTAGAAGCTTCAAAGTGCGTACAGCAGCAATTCGAAAAGCTGTTGGAATGAGGGGGAAGATTAATTGAAGAAATTTAAAAAGGCGTTTATTTTCCTGGCTTTTATCCTGATTGGTTATTATTTATTTACCATGTTTGGTCCGCAGCAGTCTTTAGAAATAATTAATTTTTCTCCTTTGGGTGAAGGTGTAGAGATTAATAGTGTTATTACCCTAGAGCTAGCCGCTGTGCCGGAAAGGAAAAGTCTGGAGGAGCACTTTAGTATTGATCCGGAAATTCCCGGGCAACTTGTTATTACTGATACATTGGTTAAGTTTATACCTGATGAGCCTTTTGCATATCAAACGCACTACCGGGTAACTGTCACAGATGGTATGCGCAGTGAGCAAGGCTCGGTCCTCAAAGAAACCTTTTCTTTTGAATTTGATACAGAAAACCAACCATCGCTGCAGATTATGGCGGTGGGCGATATTATGCTGGATCAATTAACAAGGCAAAGGCTTAGGGAATTTGACCCAGCTTATCCTTTTGCCCGGGTCAAAGAGATTTTACAGCAGGGAGATGTGGTCTTTGCCAATTTAGAGTCACCTATTTCGGGATTAGGCAGACCCTTGCCTGGGAAAAAATATACTTTTTGTGCTGCTCCTTTTTCTGCAAAGAGTCTGGTAGATGGGGGAATAAACATGGTCTCCCTGGCAAACAACCATATTATGGATTATGGTGAAGAAGCTTTAGCAGAGACTTTGGAAATTTTAGCTGAACACAATATTACTTTTGCCGGAGCGGGCTTAAATAAGGATAGTGCGCATGCAGCAGCTGTTTTGGAGGTAAATGGTTATAGGGTCGCTCTGTTGGCTTATACTGATGATTTTGCTGTACCAGTCCAATATCGTTCTTTTTGGCAGGCTGCGGAATATAAGCCGGGTGCAGCTCTTTTGCATGATAAAAGTTTGATTAAAGATGACATTAAACGGGCAAGTGCGGAGGCAGATATTGTTTTAGTTTCGTTTCACTGGGGCAATGAGTACACTTATCAGGTTACAGCCCAGCAGAAAGATCTGGCTCACCTGGCAGTAGATGCCGGTGCAGACTTGGTACTGGGGCATCACCCGCATGTTCCCCAAGGTGTAGAGGTTTATAACGGGACGCCTATTGTATATAGTCTCAGTAATTTTGTTTTTTACCCTTTCCCCAGTTATCCCCAAACCCAGGATAGCTTTATTTTGCAGGCAGAATTCCAGGGGGAAGATGTTACAACTCTTAAACTTATACCGATTCGCGGGGGTGACAGCCAGCCATATTTGCCACAGGGGCAAAGGCTGCAGACCTTAATAAAGCACCTTTCCCGGCTGCTGGATGAACTTGGCACCTCTCACAAAGTAACTAGTGAAAATACAATTGAAATTGATTTATAAAATCCTGTGTAAAAAAAAGAACAATCGGCAAGCGGGCGAAAAAATATTAATATAATTACTTAAAAATTAATAAAAAGGAGTTTATTGCAAATGAAAATATGTGTTTTATCGGGCAATCCCAAAAAAGAAGGTTTGTGTCAGTCTGTGATTGAAGCTGCAAAGAGTGGTGCCAGAGAAGCCGGTGCAGAGGTTGATGAAATCAGGCTCACTGATTATAAGTTAGAGCGCTGCCAGGTTTGCGGAAGCGGCTGGGGCACTTGCCGGAACGAGAACTACTGTACCTTTGGCGATGATGGTTTTAATGAAGTGAGGGAACGTTTGCAAGCAAGTGATGCTATTATCATTGCTACTCCTGTTTATTGGGGAGAAGTAACAGAGGTATTAAAAAGTTTTCTGGATCGCTTGCGCAGATGCGAATTTAATCAGGATACAGTATTAAGGAAGAAGCAGGTTTTACTAATAGCAGTCCCGGGCGGTTCAGGTAACGGATTACTGAGCTGTTTAGGGCAAATGGAACGTTTTTGTCAACATACAGGAGCTATTATCTATGATTATTTTGGCGTTAACCGCTGGAATAATGACTATAAAAAAGCAGCAGTTAAAGCTGCCGCTTATGCCCTGGCCAGCGGGAGAAAAAATGGTGATACTGTAAGTTAGGATATAATCTTTTTGCAAAAAGGCTGTAAAAATTTACGGCCTTTTTTTATTTTGCTGTGGCAGGTGTGTGACAAGGAACCGTC
>JAAZJT010000129.1 GCA_012800215.1 Bacillota bacterium
ATTTTGGTGTTACAGCTGATATAGAAGCCATTGCCGCCATCGTACGACAGCATCAGGCTTACCTATTGGTAGATGAAGCACATGGCGCACATTTTGATTTTTCTTCTGCTTTACCGGTTTCTGCAGCAAAATTTTGTAATTTACGTGTGCAAAGTTGGCATAAAACACTAGGCGCTCTAACACCGGGTGCAGTTTTGCACTGGCAAGACGGCGATATTGATGAGGAGCGCTTGCAGCAAGCTCTGCAGGGGGTGCAGACAAGCAGCCCTCCATACCCGCTTCTTGCTTCTCTAGATCTGACAAGGAAAAAGATGGCTTTAGAAGGAAGTGAGATTGCCGGCAGAATGGTGGAAAATGCCATGGAAGTAAGGGCAGCTTTAAAATCATTTTTTCCTTTTTTAACGCGTCTGGAAGTACAAGAGCAGGGCTTTGATTTAGATGTGACGCGTCTGACGCTACTGACGGCAGTAGCCGGTATCTCTGGGATAGCAGCAGGCCGTTATCTTAATGCTGCCGGCATTAATCTTGAATTAATACTGCCTCATTGCCTTTTGGCACTCCTGGGGCCGGCTTTTCAAAAAGATTGGACGGCGCGGCTGCTTACAACCATTAGGCAGCTGCAGCCCTCAGCAGCTTTATCCCCTATGGCTGTATATCCTGCTTTGCCAGAGGTGGTAATTCCTCCTCGCCAGGCAGCGTATTGCCGCCATATAGAGGTCAATATTGAACAAGCTGAGGGGGCAATAGCAGCAGCAACTGTAGTTTGCTATCCGCCGGGCATCCCCCTTTTAGTGCCGGGCGAGCGCATTACGCCTGCAGTATGTGCTTATCTGCAGGCGGCTCTGCAGCAAGGTGTACAATTTCGGGGGCTGACAGCTTCCGGGCAAATTAAGGTATGTAATATATGAGGTGAAAGCAATGAAAAGGGGATACTTTATAACGTTGGAAGGCCCGGACGGGGTGGGAAAAACTACACAAATAGCCCGTTTGTTTAATGCTGTGCAAAAGATGGGCTTACATGCTCTTCAGACGAGGGAACCGGGGGGCACTGCGATTGGAGATGCAGTTCGTCAAATCTTACTTAATCCTGATTATAGTAGAATGACTACACTCACTGAAGCCCTATTGTATGCGGCATCCCGGGCACAATTAGTGCAAGAAGTAATTAAGCCTGCCCTGTTAGACGGGAAGGTTGTATTATGTGACCGTTTTATTGACTCCAGTTTAGCTTATCAGGTTTTTGCCGGTGGGCTTGATTTTGATTTTGTTTGGTATACTAACCGGGCAGCCGTAACTGATTGTTTGCCCGACCGTACTTTTATTCTTAATTTAGACCCGCAGGTTGGGCTGCAAAGGCGCGGAAAAACGCTTGCAGACCGTATGGAGCAAAAGCCACTGGCTTATCATCAGCGCGTACAAAAAGGCTTTTTAGCAATTGCAGAGCGCTTTCCAGAGCGAATTATTGTTATTGACGCTAACCGGCCGGTAGAAAGTATTTTTTCAGAAATTTGGTCATATCTTGAGCCGGCTTTGGCTTCTCTGCGTTGAAAAAAAGATTTGTGGTATAATATTACATACATGATAATGGGGTTATTATAATGATCTGGGAAAGAATCTATGGTCGTACCCAACTGGTAAAAACTTTGCAGACAGCTGTAGAGACTGGGCATGTTGTGCATGCTTATCTTTTTTACGGGCCGCAGGGGATTGGGAAAAAAACAATAGCACAAGTACTTGCTGCCGCCCTAAATTGTCAGGATAAAACCAGGGCATGCGGCCAATGCCCATCCTGCCGCAAAGTTTTTAATGACATACATCCCGATATTCACTGGATTATGCCGGAAGGGAAGACATTAAAAATAGAACAAATTCGTGCCGTAAAAAAATATGCTTATCTGCAGCCGCGTTTTGGCAGATATCAGGTCTTTATTTTGGCACATGCAGATTTAATGACGACAGAAGCCGCCAATAGCCTGCTGGTAGTGTTGGAGGAAGCTCCTGCCGCCTCCATTTTTGTCCTGCTGGCTGAGCAAGCGGCTCTTTTACCGGCGACTGTGCTTTCACGCTGTCAAATTATGGCTGTGCCCCGTTTAGATAATGATAACATGATTAGTTTTATTCAAAAGCGGGCGCATGTTACTCCCGAGGAATTAGCAATAATACTTGATGGCGCTGAAGGTATTCCGGGGCGCGCCCTGGAGAGTTTGAATAAAACAAATTGGCTTTCACAATATGAGCAAGCTGCGCAAATTCTTGCAGCAGTTGTAAGCACTGGTCAGATAAGCCAGCAGGCAGCAAAGCTGGCAGAAAGTGAAGAACTTGAAGTTTTGCTTGATACAATCTTATTAGTGTTAAGGGATATATTGGTCTGGCAGACTGTGGGAAAAGTTGCCCAGGGTAGGCTGGAAAGAATTAATTTGCTTATACCAAGCTGGAATGCTGATCAATGTATAAATGCTATGCAAATAATAATTGCTTGGCAACGAAAGCTGCAAAATCCTGTTAATATTCGCTTAGCACTGGAGAATCTATTGATATGCCTGAAGGAGGTAGGCCTAAATGCAAACTGTAGTAGGAATTCGCTTTAAAAAAGCAGGAAAAATATATTACTTTGATCCCAATGGTATTGAACTTAGCGTGGGCGGCTTTGCTATTGTGGAGACTTCACGCGGTTTGGAGTTTGGTGAGGTGGTTGTACTGCCAAAAGAGATACCTGACGATGAAGTGGTACAACCCTTAAAGAAAGTTATTCGTGCTGCTAACAATGAGGATTGTCAGCAAATCCTGGAAAATAGGCAAAAAGAAGAAGAAGCTTTTGATTTGTGCCTGCAAAAAATAGAAGAACATGACCTAGATATGAAGCTTGTAGATGTAGAATATACTTTCGATCGCTCCAAAATAATTTTTTACTTTACTTCAGACGGGCGGGTTGATTTTCGTGAATTAGTGAAGGACTTAGCTTCAATTTTTCGCACAAGGATTGAACTGCGCCAGATAGGTGTGCGTGATGAGGCAAAAATGATTGGTGGACTGGGTCCGTGCGGAAGGGTGCTGTGCTGCCATACTTTTTTAGGGGAATTTGAACCGGTTTCCATTCGGATGGCTAAAGACCAGAATCTTTCTTTAAATCCCACCAAAATTTCAGGTGCCTGTGGGAGGCTAATGTGCTGTTTGCGTTATGAATCAGATGCTTATGAGCTGTCACGTTTAGAAAAAGAAGGGGATATAGAAATAATTGCAGAGGATGATCTTACTTAGCTAGGGTTATGTACAAGTGTTTGTGTATCACTGGCAGCAAATAAAGAAGGCGGCCGGTAGAAAAAGCGATTATCACTCAATGTGTTTAATATTATCTTTCGGGCGTGTTTTAAAACAGGTCCGCCTAAAAGAAGAATGATATCATCCTTGCAGGCATGGTTTAAGATACCCTCAATGGCATCTGGTAAATCAGGAAAGTAGGCAAAACTAACTCCTTGCTGCTTTAATTCGGCAAGAAATGCTCTTTCCTCGTGCAGCCTGACTTGATATTTGTTTCTGCAGTGGTGCATACTGCGGGTAACATAAAGTTGGTTTTCAGGATGCTTTTGCAGCCAGCTGCAGAGTGCCCGGGCATTATTTCGATTCATTACAACTCCTCCACTGCCATACATACCATGTAAGAGGAGTATACGCTGTGCCTGCAAATTTTGCACTGTTGCAAGAGCAGCTTTGAGGGCAGCTGCGTTGCCGGCAGCATCATCAATAATTGTTAAATGGCCACTACTTATTACTTCCATTGAGCGCCGGAGCCGTGGGAATTTACTTAATGCTTGGGCAATTATTTCTAAGTCTGGAACAAACAGCAGTGCCAGAGTAGCAGCCAGAACTGCATTGGCAACATTATGTTCACCCAGCAGATTAAACCGGATAGAGGCAGAGCCCGGCATTATTGTTTGATTTGTTAATCCTCTAAACTCAGAAGTTATTTCTAAAGTAAATCTTGTGTGCCAGAGGTGCTGCTGTATATTGCTGCCCACAACCATGGCACTTGGGTAGCGGGTAGAATAGGTAATATATTCGATGTCTTCTTTTTGTGCCAGCGATAGCGCTTGAGGATCGTCGGCATTAATAACGGCTTTGGCTCCGGGAGTTAATTGCTGCAATAACTGTGCTTTGTAAGCGAAGTAGCGATTTGCAGTGCGGCATGATGTCAAATGATCTAAAGTAAGATTAGTTATGGCTGCGCAGTTTAAACTAAGATCAGACAACTTTTTTCGGCGCAGTGTGTCTACCGGAACTTCCATCAGAAAACAATCATTTAATTGTCCGCAGCTATTATGAACTGCAGTGATTTTCTCAGCATCTAAAAGGGCCGGGTTCAGTCCGCATTGCTGCAGAATAAATTTTAGGATAAGGATTGTCGTTGTTTTACCATTTGTTCCCGTTACGCCAAGCAAAGGTTTGCCGTTGGTTTGCATCAGAGCAGCTCCTTTTATCTGATATGCATTTTATTGTTTGTGAATGCCAGCGTTCTTATGTATTAAGACATGTGAGGTTAAAAATGAGCAAAGGATGCCTTTATTTATGCCCCACTCCTCTGGGTAATCTGGAGGATATTACACTGCGTGTGCTGCGTATATTGAGGGAAGCAGATAAAATAGCAGCTGAAGATACGCGCCGCACACGTAAACTTTTAAGTCATTATGATATACATACACAGCTAGTCAGTTATCATGAGCATAATAAAATTAATAAAACAGCAGTTATCATTGATTGGCTGTCAGCAGGTCAAAAAATAGCGCTTGTGAGTGACGCTGGGATGCCGGCGATTGCTGATCCTGGGGAGGATTTGGTCAGAGCTGCTATTGATAATGGGATTCAGGTAGTGGCTTTGCCTGGGCCGGTAGCCGCTATAACTGCTTTGGCTGCTTCCGGACTTGATGTTAGTTCCTTTGTTTTCTATGGCTTTATACCGCCGCGGGGCGCACAAAGAAAGGCAATTCTCGCAAAAATAATGACAGAGGAAAAGACAGTAATTATTTATGAAGCACCTCATCGTTTATGTCGCACTTTGCGGGACTTAAAAGAGATAGATCCTTTACGACAAGCTGTTGTGGCGCGAGAATTAACTAAAGTGCACGAGGAATATATCAGGGGCAGCCTGGAGGAGGTGTTACAGCATTTTTTGCTGTCAGAACCTAAGGGCGAGTGTACAGTTTTGGTAGCAGGTTTAGAGCTTAAACAACCTCCGGCAGCAACTATTGATCTGCAAGCACTAATTGATGAATTTTTAGCTAAAGGATATTCTACAAAGCAAGCAGCACAGGAAATTGCGCAGCAAACAGGAGTTCCACGCAACGAAATTTATCGCCTTATTTTGACAAAAAAATAAGAAAAGCCAAAGCTTTTCTTATAAGAATAAATAAATATGATATATAAATTGCTGACGAGAAGGTTTTTACTCTGCTGCCATTTCTTTAATGCAATCCTCGCAGACAATACGCCCTTTATAGTGCTTAACTTGATCAGCATTGCCACAAAAAATACAGGCGGGCTCATATTTTTTCAAAATAATACGCTCATTGTCTACATAAATCTCCAGGGAATCTTTAACATCGATACCTAGCGTACGACGTAATTCTATGGGGATTACAACACGTCCTAACTCATCAACTTTTCTTACTATGCCTGTAGATTTCAACATAAACTCCCCCCGTTCTGCATTGTTCGACATAAAATAGTATACTAGTATTTGCCAAATAAAGCAAGTATAATTTTTCAACTTTTTAAGGATTACGTAAAATTAGTATTAAAATGTAAATTAAGAATGTTATTTTAGCCTTATTTGCACGGCTGATTATTTGTCTGCTATAATAAAGTATTCAGATGACATATTTACATAGTTTTTAAGCTAATACAGATAAAGGAGAGTTTATATGGCTAAGAAAACATTTTATATTACTACACCAATTTATTATC
>JAAZJT010000130.1 GCA_012800215.1 Bacillota bacterium
CAAAAAAGAAATTAGAACTTCATTATGCTTCTACACAATTAAGTCAATTTAACTATTATAGTAATTTGGCAAATATAAAAAATAGCGAAAAGGAACTAATAGCAATACAAAAAACAGTTCAAGAGAAAGAAAACAGATTAAAAGAACTTGAAGCAAAACTTTCGCAAGAAACGTTAGGTGCTGAACAGTTCAATGAAAAATTGAGCAGATTTATAGGTTATAATGAAATAAGACTTGAATTTGATACGAATAAAAAAGGATATAAAATCATCAGAAATTCAACAGGCGAAAAAGCATATAATTTAAGTGAAGGGGAAAAAAGCGCCATTGCTTTTGTGTATTTTTTAACCAAAATTAAGGAAAAAGGTAATAAAATTGAGGATTCTATTATTGTCATCGATGATCCGATTTCTAGCTTTGACTCTAACAAAGTATTTCATGCCTATGCATATTTAAAAGCAGAATGTGTGAGTGCAAAACAGTTGTTTGTCTTAACCCATAACTTTAGTTATTTTAGATTAATAAGGAAATGGTTCGACTACGAAGCGAATAAAACTAGTAATAGTAAAGGCGGACAAGAAAAAAATTATAGAATTTATAAAAATGAAGTAATAATAGATGGTTCATTAAGAGTAGGTTGCATAAAAAATGGAGGAAAAGTGTTAAAACAAAACTCTGAATATGATTATGTTTTTTATAAAGTTTATGAACTTAAGGATAAGGAATTATCAAGGGATGAGCTTTTGGTAGGGAGTAACATAGCAAGGAAACTGGTTGAGGCATTTTTATCGTTTAAATTTCCAAAGCAAAGAGGAAATATACGTCAATTGCTAGAGAAAGCACTGCCTTCGAAAGAGGATAGTATAAAAAGGGAGAGGATTTATCATTTCCTTAATTGTTATTCTCATGCTGATAGAATTGATGTGCCTGAAGATACCACCGATGACATTTTGATGTCAGAAAGTTATTCTGTAATTAATGAAGTGCTAAACATAATTGAGGAATTGGACCCAGAACACTTTAAAGCAATGGCTAGTTGGGCAAGAAGTGAGTTAAGTGTTTAATTGTTTAACTACTTAATGTATTATTTTCATCATAATAACACAAGTAAGTAAGGTCTTTGTTTTTACTAACTTAAGTATCAAATACTATGGTAAAAAATATTTTTACTCTTTTGCTTTATAAGCCATAACTTCCTTTTCCAGGTATTCAAGCTTTTTTCTTCAGGAAGCGGGGACGGTAAGGAAGAAATCATAGCTGTTTGTAAGCGTAAATATCTGTCTGATTTTGCATTAGAGATGAATCGTTCTATGGGAGAGTATTTAAAGAGATTCAGATAAGGCACTGCTTGACAGTGCTTTTTTAATTTTAAGAAAAACTTAAGATTTTACTTAAAGGAAATTTAAAATTGTGGGGTAGAATGGGGTCAGATTTTAAGATGAGGGGATAATGTGATGGAAATTTTACGGGTAGAAAATCTGACAAAGGTTTATGGTAAGGGGAGTACACAGGTAAAGGCTTTGGCCGGTGTTTCCTTTAGTGTGCAAAAAGGTGAGTTTGTAGCTATTATGGGGGCGTCTGGGTCTGGTAAATCTACTTTGCTGCATATTATTGGTGGCGTGGATAAGCCAAGTGATGGAAAGGTAATTGTTGATGGTACGGATATTTACAGCCTTTCAGAAACTAAACTGGCTGTTTTCAGGCGCAGGCAGTTGGGACTTATATATCAGTTTTATAATTTGATACCTATTTTAAATGTGGAAGAGAATATTACACTGCCTTTATTGTTAGACAAAAGGGAGATTGAGAAAGAATATTTGCAGGAACTGCTGCTGACTTTGAAGCTTACGGAACGGGTGCAGCATTTGCCCAATGAATTATCGGGCGGGCAGCAGCAGAGAGTCTCTATAGGCAGAGCTTTAATTAACCGGCCTGCATTACTGTTGGCTGATGAGCCGACGGGCAATCTCGATAGTAAAAACTCGCAGGAGATTATTGAGTTACTAAAACTGTCTAACAGGCAGTATCAGCAGACTTTAATTGTGGTGACACATGATCAGGAAATTGCCAGGCAGGCACAGCGTGTTATTACCATTGCTGATGGCCAGATTGTAGGAGATGAGGTTAATTATCATGTCAATTTTAACTAAATTAACACTGCGCAGTTTAAAACTTAATCGTAAACGGACCATTGTTACCATTATCGGGGTTATTCTTTCCGGTGCCATGATTATTGGGGTGGCGAGTATTGCGGCTAGTTTTCAGGATTTGTTTATCCAGTCGGCCATTGTAAGTGGCGGTAATTATCATGCTAAGCTTTATGATGTTGCTTTTGAGCAGGTGGAGAGTTTAAGGCAGCAAGGGCTAGAAGCTGTAATGATAAATAAAGAGGCGGGTTTTGCTGTAATTGAAAAAGCCGATGTGGAGCGCTCTTATCTTAATGTTTGTGAATTTGACCGGGAGTCTTTTAATAGTTTTCCCTTGAAACTTGTGGCGGGGAGACTACCGCAAAGGAAAGGGGAACTGGTTGTTACAGAGGAAATGCTGGAGTATGGGTATGAAATTGGGGAGACTGTGGAGCTGACATTGGGAGAGCGGTATTTAGAAGGTATGCAGCTGACGGTTAGAGATGCTTTTCAGGAAGGGGAAAAGTGGCAGGCTAAAGTAAAGCGAAGTTATACTATTTGCGGTATTAT
Source organism: Bacillota bacterium (assembly GCA_012800215.1). Lineage (GTDB taxonomy): Bacteria > Bacillota > Dethiobacteria > Dethiobacterales > Dethiobacteraceae > JAAZIQ01. The sequence goes on from JAAZJT010000130.1 coordinate 2,697, forward strand.
TGAAGATCCTAGTTTTATGTATAATGCGGCAGGTTTTTCTGCTTTTAGTTACCTGGAGGAGGATGCATTAGCCAGTGGTGAGTTAGTGAATGTGGCGCTGCGGGTTAAAAATGTGCGGGGAATTTATGATGATGTGCCGCTGCTGGCAGAGCAGGTGGGTGCAGTAGATTATGGCTTTCATGGTGAACTGCTGCGCTGGTCGGGGGTTTCTGCTAATGATTATGCTATGCAGTTTTTGGGCTCCATTACTCTGATTATTATAGTGTTAATTGTGGTGGGATCTGTTGCGGTAATATATAATGCTTTTGCCATTTCTGTCAGTGAGAGAAAAAAACAGTTTGGCATGCTTTCCAGTATGGGAGCTGAACCGGGGCAGATTAGAAGTATAGTTTTTAGTGAAGGGTTACTGCTGGGAGTAGTGGGTATTCCCCTGGGTATTTTGGCAGGGCTTGTGGGGATTGGTGTTACTTTAAAGGTGGTAAACAGGCTACTTTTAGGGAGCATGTTTAGTGATGATGTGGCTTTGCGCCTGGTTATTTCTCCTGTCACGATTGGGATAACCATTATTTTTGAAGCGCTGATTATTTTCCTTTCCGCCTGGCTGCCGGCAAAAAGGGCAGCTAAAATTTCACCTATTGATGCCATTCGTTTACAGTCTGATATTAATATTAAGGCCAAAGAAGTAAAAACATCTAAACTGACGAGAAGGCTTTTTGGCCTGGAGGGTGATTTGGCGTTAAAGAATATTAAAAGAAACCGTAAGCAATATCGGGCCACTGTTTTTTCCTTGTTTATCAGTATTGTGCTGTTTGTCAGTTTTTCCAGCTTCATGGAATATGGTTTTATCAGCAGGGATATGTATTACGGCGGTATGCCTTACGATTTAATTGTAAATTGTTATGATGCAAAGGAGCAGGAAGATTATCTGGAAAAGCTGCTGGCTTTACCGGGGATTCAAAGGGCTGCGGTGGTGCATCAGCTGCCTCTGCAGGGTAAATTTAGTAAAGAGCAGCTTGGCTCTTATCTGCAGGAAAATATGCTGTCTGATATATTGCCGCAGAGTGAGATGGGAGAGTACCTACTGAATGTAAATCTGGTAACGATTGGGGAAAAAGAATTTGCTGCTTATGCTAAGGAGCATGGTTTAAAGGTAGCTGATTTTCAGCATGAAAAGCAGGGAATTTTAATTAATAAAAATGTGCTGGAGGGAAAAGTTGCATATACGCCGCTTGCGGTATCTGCAGGTGAAACTTTGCAGCTTGTAGAATATCAATATTCAGAGGAGCAACCGGTTGATTTTTCCTTGAAAATTGGTGCTGTTACGGAAGAACTGCCGTATGGTGTTAATTATACCGGTCATAATGCCGTTAATATTTTGCTGACAGAGGAAGTGTTGGCAAGTATTGCCGCAGAACTGCATGAATACAATCAAAATCATTTAGAAAACATGAGTATTTATCTTTCCAGCAGTGACAGTGCAGTTTTGAGAGAAGAGATTAGGTCTTTGGGGGAGGAATTTGGGGGTAATTATTACCTCACAGATGTTTCAGCTTTGCAGGCAGAAATGAAACGTACGAGTACAGTGATGGCCATCTTTTTATATGGTTTTGTTACGCTCATTACCCTAATTGGTATTACTAATATTTTTAACACTATAAGTACCAATGTGGCACTGCGACGGCGGGAATTTGCCATGCTGCGTTCCGTTGGCTTAACACCGCAGGGTTTGCAGAAAATTATCCGCTTTGAGAGCCTTTTCTATGGTTTGAAAGCTTTAAGTTATGGTTTGCCTGTGAGTATATTGATAAGTGTTTGGATGTATAATTCCTTTGCCAATCTTTTTACCTTTAGTTTTGTTATCCCCTGGCGGGAGATAATCATTTGTATTGTAGGTGTGCTATTGGTTACTTTTCTTACCATGCGGCAGGCCAGCAGTAAATTTGGCGAGGAGAATATTACTGCTGCCCTGGGTTTAGATTATTGTGGATAACAATATGCTGCAGTAAAATAACAGGCGGCACAAATGTGTCGCCTTTTTTTATCCCTCATCTTAAATTTATCCTATAGTCTAATGCATTGTTAAAATAATTGATCACAATAACAGGACTTTTTTGTTTTTATGTGGAAATATTTACTTTGTTTTATAAAAACTAGCTAAGCTTGGGGAAAATTGTTTGCACAAAACTTTGGGGGGATAAAATGAGTGGGTTTGTTGGCTATTTAAATGGGGAGAGGGAAATAGATCATGCAAGCATAATAGGAAAAATGACAGACATGATCATTCACCGTGGGCCGGATAGTGGCGGAACCTATACGGATGAGAAAGTGACATTAGGGTTCCGCCATTTAAATGTTTTTGCATCTTCTGAAACTGGAGAGCTGCCGTTGCGTAGTGATGATGGCAATGTGGTGCTTGTAGCAGATGCCAGGATCTATAATTATGAAAAACTGCGAGCTGATCTGGCAGGAAAAGGATATAAATTTAGAACGCAGATAGATAGTGAAGTACTGATTTATGGGTATCTGGAATATGGCTTTGAGGTGGTAAAAAAATTAAGG
>JAAZJT010000131.1 GCA_012800215.1 Bacillota bacterium
ATCGTCACCTGTGGCTGCTGCTTCCTGCATATCTTCTTTTCTGAGCACCATCCAGGCTATCTTCCCATCCGCAGATATTTTTAAAGAGCAGAGTGCCCGTTTTAGTATCTGTAGTGCAGCGACTGAACGCAGATCAAATAATCTGGGAGTAATTAAGCCGGGATTAACTCCTGCTGCCAACAATTTACTGGCAATGATATGTGTCTGTGGGGTAGTACTTTCAAATTTAAATGATCCGGTATCAGTACTAATGGCAACATACAAAGATTCTGCTATAACGGAGTCAAGGGGAATATTTAATTCCTGCAGCAGGGCAAAAACTAATTCACCGGTTGCAGCTGCTTTATGGTCAATATAATTCAGCTGACCGAACAATTCATTAGTGGAATGATGGTCAACATTAATGATAAAATTATTTTTAATTTGCTCCCAAATAGGAAACAAACGTAGGTGGTCAGCACAATCTAGCGCCAGAACACAGTCAAAAACAGTTTCTGGCAAGGAGTGCCCAATAATTTTTTCTGTACCAGCAAGAAAACGGTAGCGTTCCGGAACGCCATCAATAGAAAACATTGTCACTTTACAACCAAGTTTTTCTAGTGCAAACCCCATGGCCACAGTTGAGCCAATAGAGTCACCGTCAGGTGCAAGATGTGCTGTAACTAGAACGGAACGACAAGTTTGCAGATGCTTGGCAATTTCCTGCAGACTATTCAATGTTATCTTTCCTCTCTATTTTACGCAGCACATCATTAATATACGCTCCATATGAGATGGAGCGGTCAAGCTGAAAAGTTAATTCCGGCGTGTGGCGTAAACGAATGCGTTTTCCTATCTCTGACCTAATAAAACCTGTAGCTTTGGTTAAAGCTGCTAAAGTTATCTGTTGCTCTTCATCACTGCCAAAAATACTGACAAAAACTTTAGCATGGCTTAAATCTCTCGTGATATCCACACCAGTTACACTAATCATGCCGGTAACACGTGGATCTTTAACGTCATGGCGAATGATATCACTAATTTCCCGTTTTATTTCTTCTGCTACCCGATATGCGCGTTGTTCTGTCATCAGGCATCCCTCCTAGAAGGTAAGGTTTAAAAATTGCCTTTTATGCTGGCTGTACTTGCTGCATTGCATAAGCTTCAATAATATCGCCTTCTTTAAAATCATGAAACTTTTCCAATAAGATACCACATTCATAACCGGCTACCACTTCACGTACATCATCTTTAAAACGTTTCAGCGTATCCATTTTCCCTTCATGAATTACAACACCATCGCGAATTACACGAACTTCCGCGTTACGGGTAATTTTGCCTTCCGTAACATAGGAGCCGGCGATAGTTCCAAGGCGAGATACTTTAAATAATTGTCTTACTTCAGCTTGCCCTAAAACAACTTCTTTGAATTGCGGCGCCAGCATGCCTTTCATTGCCGCCTCCACATCTTCTAGTGCTTCATATATAACACGATAAAGGCGTATCTCCACATTTTCTTTTTCTGCCATTTTACGGGCATTGGCATCTGGTCTGATATTAAAACCAATAATAAGAGCATTAGAAGCAGAAGCAAGCATAACATCTGACTCGGCTACTGCACCTACGCCTTCATGAATAACTTGAATACGTACTTCATCAGAGGATAGCTTTAACAGTGACTCACGCAGGGCCTGAACAGAACCCTGTACATCAGCTTTAATAATAATATTTAACTCTTTTACTTCTCCCTGCTGAATCTGGCTAAATAAATCATCAAGTGAAATTTTGGGTGTTTTGTTTAATTCGGTTTCACGCCGCTTCTCAGCTCTTTTTTCTGCTATTTGACGGGCCATTTTATCGTCAGCAACAGCCTGTAATTCATCACCTGCTTCCGGCACATCAGATAAGCCTAAAATCTCTACTGGCGTTGCCGGTCCAGCCTTCTTAATCCTTTTGCCTTTATCATCTGCCATTGCCCTTACTCTACCATAAACAGTTCCGCAAATCACAGAGTCACCGGTTCGCAGTGTCCCGTCCTGAACTAAAACCGTTGCCACCACACCTCTGCCCTTATCTAGTTTAGCCTCAACTACCGTGCCCAAAGCAGGTTTATTGGGATTAGCCTTTAACTCAGCCATTTCTGCTAAAAGCAAGATCATTTCCATCAGATTATCTAAACCTATTTTCTTTAATGCAGAAACTTCTACCATAATTGTATCGCCGCCCCATTCCTCGGGCACCAGGCCATGTTCAGTAAGCTGTTGCCTGACTCGATCTGGGTTGGCGTTTTCCCTGTCTATTTTATTAATAGCAATTATAATCGGCACATTAGCTGCTTTAACGTGGTTAATAGCTTCCACTGTCTGCGGCATTACACCGTCATCGGCAGCAACAACAACAACTGCAATATCTGTAACCTGTGCGCCGCGGGCACGCATTGCAGTGAAAGCTTCATGACCAGGGGTATCAAGGAAAACGATTTTTTTACCTTGATAATTTGCCTGATAGGCTCCAATATGCTGTGTTATCCCCCCTGCCTCCTGAGCAGTGACATTAGCTTTGCGAATTGCATCGAGCAAAGAAGTCTTACCGTGATCTACATGCCCCAACACTGTCACAACAGGTGAACGAGGTTGTAAGTCTTCTTCACGGTCTTCCGCAGCTTCGACCAACTCTGCCTCGAGTTTATCTTCCTTTATTTCTACATTATAACCGTATTCCTCTGCCAGCATTTTGGCTATATCAAGGTCTATCGCCTGATTAATGGCAGCCATAACGCCCAGTCCTATTAATTTGGCGATTATCTCGCTGGCACTTACATCCAATTTATTAGCCAATTCGCCTACTGTAACACGTCCTTCAAGGAAAACCGTATTTTCCAGGCGTTCCTGCTGTTTCTGCAATTGTGCCTCACGGCGTGCTTTTTTTTCCTTTTTATCTATACGTTTTTTACGTTTGGGTTTTGATTTTTTAATGCTGCTTGGTTGATCGGCAGAAACTGTTTTTTGTGTACTGTTTTTACCTTTCTTTACATTATCCTGCCCTTTTTTCTGTTGAGTTTTCTTTTCACTGCTGCTAGTACCCTTTGGTGTGGAGGTACGTTTTGTACGAACCGGAGCAGTTTTTTCTTTTTCAGTCGTCTTTTTAGTTGTAGCTGTTTTGGTGGATGCTTCATCTATATAAGAATCAGGCGGATCACCTTTGCCCGTTAATTGATAGCGAATACGTTGAACAGCTTCATTATCTACGACGCTCATATGGTTTTTTACTTCGCAACCAATATCCTTCAGTAAATCTATAATTCGTTTACTTGGCACCTCTAACTCTTTTGCTAATTGGTACACCCTTAATTTTGACATCGCCTACACCTCCATTATTATTGGCCTCCTTAAAAATATGGTCACTATTTGCTAGTAATTGAGTAAAACGCTTGGCAAAACCATTATCAAGCACACATACAGCCGTACGCGGTGACTTTCCTATGGCTTTTCCCAATTCTTCCTTAGTAAAAATCTGCTTCAGAGGAATACCATATGTTTTGCATTTGTCCTGGTATTTTTTTGCTGCAGCAACACCGGCGTCACTAGCTAAAAAAAGCAGTTTAGCCTGTCTTTTTCTGACTGCAGCTAAATTTGCATCTTCGAAGCACTCTATTTGACCAGCACGATGAGCTATTCCTAACAAAGAGAGCGCTTTATTCCTCATCAAACTCATCCTCTGGCAGCTGCTGCTCTAAATCTAGTAAAATCTGCGGGGAAACTTCATGCCTTAAGCTTTTTTCAATACGTTTAGCATTAACAGCTTTCTCCAAACAGCTTCTTCTTTTGCAAATATAAGCACCACGTCCTGCTTTTTTACCGGTAGGATCAAACTCTACTGTACCTGTTGGTGTGCGCACTATGCGAATCAATTCTTTTTTTGTCTTTTGCTCTTGACAACCAATACAGGTTCGAAGTGGTATTTTACGACGTTTCACTTTCTTCATCTACCCCACCTGTAAAGTAAACTTTTTGTTCTTCTTGTGCAGAAACTGGTGTTACTTGGCTTTCATTAGATATATCAATTTTCCAGCCTGTAAGTTTAGCTGCCAGCCGTGCATTTTGCCCCTCTTTGCCAATGGCCAGAGAAAGTTGATGATCAGGCACTATTACATTGGCAACTTTTTTCTCTTCATCTAAATTGACAGCTAATACTTTGGCTGGAGATAAAGCGTTTGCCACGAAAATTTTTGCATCTTCGTCCCATTTGACAATATCTATTTTTTCGCCACGTAATTCATTAACAATAGCTTGCACCCTTACTCCTTTAGGACCAACGCAAGCTCCAACCGGGTCTACATCACGATTTTTGGAATAAACAGCTATTTTGGAGCGATAGCCTGCTTCGCGAGCAACAGACTTGATCTCTACAGTTCCATCATATATCTCAGGAACCTCCAGCTCAAACAGCCTTTTTAGTAAGCCGGGATGGGTTCTGGAAATATGGACCTGCGGCCCCTTAGTAGTGCGTCTTACCTCAGTAATGTAAGCTTTAATCCTCTCATTAGGTTTATATTCATCTTGAGGCATTTGTTCTGACGGCAACAAAACTGCTTCCGTTTTACCTAAATCCACAATAACATTTTTTTGCTCTACTCGCTGCACAATACCTGTAATAATATCTTCTTCGCGATCAACATATTCATCAAAGACAAGCTCCCGTTCAGCTTCACGGATTCTTTGTATAACAACCTGCTTGGCAGTTTGTGCCGCAATGCGCCCGAAATTTTTCGGGGTGATTTCTTTTTCTATAATATCACCAACCTGGTACTCCGGGTCCTTAGCACGAGCTTCAGCCAGAGAAATTTCTTGTTGTGGTTGAGTAACTTTTTCTACTACATTTAAGCGTGTATAAACTTTTATGCTTCCTGTTTCCCGACCGAGCTGCACCCTTACATTTCCTGCTGCATTAAAATTCCGTTTGTATGCCGAAACAAGTGCTGCTTCAATAGCTTCAAAAAGAACTTCCTTGCTAATGCCTTTCTCTTGTTCAATGGCAGCTAAAGCAGTCAAAAACTCTTCATTCATAAGAAAATAATTCCTCCCTTCTACCCCATTTAATCCATTGCCAGATTAGCTTTGGCCACAAGCTCCAGTGGGATACGTATAATATTATTCGTCTTTATTTCTAACAGGATCTGCTGATCATCTAAGCCATGCAGTAAACCTTTATAAGACTTCTGACCATCTAAAGCTTTAAACAGTTTAACCTGAATAAGCTTACCGCGGAAACGCTCATAATCTTCCGGTTTTTTTAAAGGACGCTCAATGCCAGGCGATGAAACCTGCAGCAGATAACTAGAGTTAATTGGGTCGAGCCGGTCTAGTTCAGGATCCATTATACGACTGAAAGCTTCGCAATCATCCAGAGTTACTCCACCTTCTTTATCTATTAAAAAACGAAGGACTAACTGACCTCCTTCTTTAACAAATTCAATATCCACCAATTCCAGCCCTAAAGTTTCAGCAAAGGGTGCAGCTATGGGGAATAGTTTTTCCGCAATTTTTGACATCTTAAGCCTCCTTGTATGTAGTCGCTCTTAAGAATATTATTACCCAATCCAGGAAAAGGTCTATCAACAAAACGTAAGAGTGGGCGAACCCACTCTTCCTGAAGCAATACACTGTTATTCCCACTCATTTTACCACATCTGGAAAGAAACCGCAAGCCTGCCAGGAAAATGACAAGATTTACTGTTTTTCTTGCAGCAATTCATTTAAAGCTAACATAAACTCATCAATAATTTTATCTTGTTTGACTTTTTTCAGGACTTTACCACGGCGGAAAATTAACCCTTCGTCCTTACCACCAGCCACACCCAAATCTGCTTCACGTGCCTCTCCTGGACCGTTAACGGCACAACCCATAACTGCTATTATCAGTGGCTCGGTAAGATCCTTTACTCGTTCTTCTATTTCCTGTGCCAATTCCTGCAGTTTTATCTGCGTACGTCCACAAGTGGGACAGGAAATAACACGTGGACCAAACCGACGAATTCCGGCAGCCGTTAGAATTGTTTTTGCCACACGTATTTCCTCTTCTGGCGGTGCTGTTAAAGAAACACGCAATGTATCTCCCAAACCATCAAGTAGGATTGCACCTATCCCCACTGCCGAATGGATTGTGCCACTGAAAAGCGAACCTGCTTCGGTTATGCCAATATGGTGAGGATAATTTACTTTTTCGGCCAATAACCGGTGGGCAGCAACGGTTAGGGGCACCGATGAGGCCTTTAAGGAAATTACCAGGTCATAAAACCCCATTGCTTCCACCATTTTAATATAACCTAGGGCCGATTCCACCATTGCTTCTGCAGTTACCCCACCATATTTTTCGTAAATATTTTTCTCCAAAGAACCAGCATTAACACCAATACGTATGGAAACTTCTTTTTCTGCCGCCCGTGCTACCACTGCCGCTAATCTGTCCTTGCCACCAAGATTGCCAGGATTAATTCTTATTTTAGCTACACCGGCATCAATGGCAGCTAATGCCAGGCGATAATTGAAATGAATATCTGCCACTATCGGTATAGGTGATTTAGCAACTAAAAAGGGCAAAGAGGCAGCAGCCTGCTCATCAGGAACAGCGACGCGTATTAACTCACAGCCCACTAGGGCTAAAGTGTTAATCTGCTGCAGAGTCGCTTCTGTATTGGCAGTGTTAGTATTAGTCATAGATTGTACAACCACAGGGGCGCCGCCGCCTATGGTTAAAGTGCCGACCCGAACGGCTCTTGTCTGGTTCCTTGTTATCATAAAAATTCCTCTTATCTAGAAAATATTTAAACGTACCAAATCTTTGTAGGCAATTACTACCGTTAATAAGATTAAAACTGTAAAACCTATAAAATGAATTAAAGATTCTTTTTGCGGGTCAACAGGACGTCCCCTTACTCCTTCAATCAGTAAAAATAATAGCCTACTGCCATCCAATGCGGGAATGGGTAAAAGATTTAAAAAACCAAGATTAAGGCTAATAATAGCTGCCAAGGATAATAAATTCATTATTCCTGTACGGGCAACTTCACCTACCAGACTGATAATGCCCACCGGACCTACAATATCAGGTGCCATTCGACCGGAAACCATTTGAACCAGGCTGGAAGCCATAAAACGAATGAACCAAAAGGTTTGATCTATGCCCATCTTTACTGCAGGTAAAAAAGAATACAAACGTGTTTGTACTCCAATCCCAATTCGCCCTTCACCAGTTTCCGCATCACGGGCTGGAATAACTGTTACAGCAATCCTTTCCTGGTTGCGTTCATAAACAATTTCTATTTGCTGCTCAGGATTGTTATGAATTAATGTAACTAATTCGTGCCAGTCCTCAACTTCCTCCCCTGCAATGGAAACAATTCTGTCACCTGGCTGCAGTCCCGCTTCTGCCGCCACACCATTTGGCAGCACCTCTCCTAAAACAGTTGAATCATAAACCGGGACGCCAAGAAAAGCAAAATATATAAAGAAAAACAAGATAACAGCCAACAAAAAATTCATCAACGGCCCTGCCGCAATCACAACAAAACGCTGCCAAACAGATTTCATTTGGAAGCTATTTTCCTGTTCAACAGTTTCGTCTTCAGGATCCTCGCCAACAAGACGCACAAATCCACCCAGAGGAAATGCCCGCACTGAATAGACAGTATCTCCTGCTTCCCTTTTATAAATTCTTGGGCCGAAACCTATGGCAAACTCTATCACGCCTACACCCACTTTTTTAGCAACCAAAAAATGACCAAGTTCATGGAAAAAAATTAATACACCAAAGAAAATCACTGAAGCAATAAGGGTTAGCATTATTTCATCCCTCTTTCTTTGCAAGTTCTTGCACTTGGTGCCGAGCTTCCTGGTCTACTTCCTGTAGAGCGGCAAAATCAGGCATCTTAATTAATTTATGTTTATTCATAACAGCCTCAATTATACGAGGTATACTTAAAAAGCTGATGGCACCGTTAAGAAAAAGGCGTACAGCTTCTTCGTTAGCTGCATTCATTGCACAAGGCAAACTTCCGCCGGTCCTACCGGCTTCATAAGCAAGCCGGAGACAGGGGAAATTGTTCATATCAGGTGGCGCAAAATGAAGAGAGTCAATGGCTTTCCAGTCAAGGCGCGGCGCCCGGCTGGAAAACCGTTTAGGGTAAGTTAAAGCATACTGAATAGGAACCTGCATATCAGGTGCTCCCAGTTGTGCCAATACTGCACCGTCCTGGAAAGCAACCATGGAATGAATAATACTTTCACGCTGCACGATAACTTTTATTTTCTCATAAGGAAGAGAAAAAAGCCAATGAGCTTCTATTACTTCCAGACCTTTATTCATCATAGTGGCCGAATCTATGCTAATCTTAGCACCCATTGACCAATTAGGATGATTTAAGGCTGCTTGTGGTGTAACCTCTGCTAATTCTAGAGGACTATAACCCCAAAAAGGCCCGCCTGAAGCTGTCAGAATAATGTGTTCAACGGCTTGCCCTTGTTGTCCCTGCAGGCATTGAAATATTGCTGAGTGTTCGCTATCTACAGGCAGTAAACAAGTCCCTTCGTTATTAGTGGCCAGCGGCATTACAAGATGTCCCCCTGCCACCAGGGATTCCTTATTTGCCAATGCCACAACCTTTCCTGCCTTTAGTGCAGCTAACGTAGGCCCAAGCCCAGCAAAACCTACAAGTGCATTTAGAATAAGCTCATGTTCCGAATCTGCTGCTAATTCAGCTAGAGCTGCGGGACCTGCAGCCACTTCCACCGGCAAATCACGGCAAAGTGCTTTTAGCTCTTGATAAAGATCCTCAGCAGCAATTACCACTTTAGCCGGTTTATGGATGCGGGCTAACTGGGCTAAAGCTTTAACCTGCCGGTTAGCAGATAAACCATAGATCCGAAAAGATGCCTTATGTGCAGAAACTACAGACAAAGCCTGCTTGCCAATAGAGCCGGTAGCACCCAGTATGCTGATTGCTTTCATTAGCTAACCCTCCATTCTAACAAAACAAGAAAAAATAGTATGCTGCAGGAACAGCAAAGAGAAGGCTGTCAAGTCGGTCCAGCACACCACCATGTCCGGGAAGAAAAGTACCCGAGTCCTTAGCATTGCACCATCTTTTAAAGGCAGATTCTGCCAAATCACCAGTTTGGCCAACCAGCGAAATAAAGACTCCAATAATTGCCGCCTGCAAACGACTCATGCCTAGGAGGGGAGCAAGAAAAGTAAGAACGATACCGGCAAATAAAATTCCTCCTATAGCACCTTCTACCGACTTTTTGGGACTAACTGCTGGTATTAATTTATGTTTTCCCAGAGTTAATCCACAAGCATAAGCTCCTGTATCAGAAGCCCAAGTGGCTAACAGTACACCTAAAAAGATGAAAAAACCGTTGTTTAGCGACCGCAGCCAGAAAAAATGCGCCAAAAGGCAAGTAATGTATAGTTTACCCCAAATTACCAGCATCAGTCCCTGAAAATTAAGGGGAAAAATAAGTACGCCATAAATGTTAAGCAAAATAAAAAAGCAAACCAGCATAAACATTAACTCTGTTATATTTCCCTGATAAGCAGCGGTGAGTATTAAAAAGTTTCCAAGCATTCCAATTACAGCAAGATCTTTTCTTTCTAAACCCCCAAGATTATATAGCTCACGCAAAGCTAAAGTACTTATTACAATTATAAGTACATACAGCATTAATCCTCCGCTCCAA
>JAAZJT010000132.1 GCA_012800215.1 Bacillota bacterium
AATTATGCCAAAAATATTGAAGGTGTTGATGTGGGAGTTCTTTTCCGAGAGCAGGAAGACGGGACAGTAAAAATAGGATTTCGCTCTCAGAATGCTGATGTTGCTAAAATTGCGTCTAAATTTGGCGGCGGCGGACATCTGAGAGCGTCTGGCTGTTCTTTGTCCTCTAATTTAGAAGAAGCTGTTGAAATTATTATAGCAGCTGTACGTGAGGAAATTTCAGGATGAAAGGCGTTTTAAATCTGCTTAAACCTCCGGGTATGACTTCACACGATGCAGTATCTGTGATCCGCCGTTTAACAGGAATTCGCAAAATTGGACACACAGGCACACTGGATCCCGGGGCTGCTGGCGTACTCCCCTTATGTATTGGACAAGCAACGCGTGTAGCGGAATATGTCCTGGAAATGGACAAAATTTACAGAGCGGAATTACACCTTGGAGTTGCTACAGATACAGAGGATGCAGCCGGTAAAGTAATAGAGGAAAAGGCTGTACCAATGCTTAATTTTTCAGATGTGGAAAAGGTCATGGCAGGCTTTGTGGGGAAAAGGATGCAGACTCCCCCTATGTATTCGGCATTACGCGTAAAAGGAAAAAAGCTATATGAAATTGCCCGGCAGGGAGAAACAGTGGAACGGCAGCCACGCCTTGTACAGTTTTATCAACTACAGCTACTGCAGCTGAGAGGGAATAAAATTTTGTTTGATGTTGCTTGTTCCCGCGGAACTTATATCCGGACCTTATGCAGGGAGCTTGCTGCAGCTTTAGGGACAGTTGGACACATGTCTTTTCTGCTGCGGTTGGGTGTAGGACCTTACACCATTGCCAACTCCCTGACAATAGAAGAATGTAGATTATTGCAGGCCGAATCCAAACTCCCAGATTTTTTACAGCCGCTAGACACAGCACTGATATCATTACCGTACATCTTAATCTCAGCAGAAGAAGCGCAGCAATTAAAATATGGCAGATGGATTAAACTCACTAAACTGCCTGAGGAAGGCACACTAGTTAGGGTTTATGCACCTGAGCAACAGCTTGTGGCGGTTGCCCAAATTGAAAAAAACTATGTACGGCCACGAAAAGTTTTTACATAGTGGGTGAAGACTATGCAAACAGTCCATGGTATTGATTCTTTTTGTTCTCTTATACACGAGCAGATAATTTTGGCTTTAGGTAATTTTGATGGTGTTCACCTTGGACATCAAGAAATTATCAGAACCACTGTTGATTTAGCAAAAAAAAAGCAAAAAAAAAGCGCTGTTTTGATCTTTCTACCACACCCTTTAACTATTCTTTCTCCTGACTGCTCACCTTACTTATTGATTACCGTTGAAGATCGCGTGCGCATGTTAAGTGAAGCCGGCATTGATTATGTTATTTTACATCCTTTCACAAAAGAATTTGCGGCTATAACTCCGCAAAATTTTGTGCGTGAAATTTTAACAGCGCAATTGAATGTGGCCGGTGTGGTAGTTGGTTATGATTATTCATTCGGGCATCGTGGCAGTGGCAAAACAGATGATTTGCTGCGCTTAGGAGAGGAGTGCGGTTTTTTCGTAAGAGTGATACCGCCCGTTACTGCGGGAGGTGAACTTATTGGCAGTTCTGCTATTCGCAAGTTGTTAGGCGTCGGAGCAGTAGAAAAAGCAAATCAAATGCTGGGCTATGCATATTTTTTGCGTGGAAAGGTTGTTCATGGTGATGGGCGTGGGCATCAACTGGGATTTCCCACCGCCAATCTTTTACTTCCACCAGAAATAATGCTTCCTGCCAATGGAGTCTATTTAACACAGGCAGTAATATCCGGACAAACTTACTGGTCCCTGACTAATATTGGCAGAAGGCCAACTTTTTGCAAAAATGATACTTCAGTTGAGGTGCATTTATTAGATGCAAAAAAAAATCTTTATGCTGAGGAATTAATTGTCCGTTTTTTACACAGAATGAGGGAAGAGAAGTCTTTTGCTGATGTTTCTTCCTTAGTTAAACAGATTAAATTTGACATCCTGACAGCGGAAAAAATTATTAGCTGTAAATATACTTAATTAAGCGGCCTTTTCTTGCTATTATAAAAGTGTTATGGTAAAATTTAATCTGTTAACCTTATGCTCAGGTAATCGAAACTCCGGCGTTTACCTTGGCATTTGGGGATTATCAAAAAGGAGGTGCACCGCATGAGCATGGATTCAACCCGTAAGCAGAGCCTGATTAATGAATTCCGTTTGCATGAAAAAGATACAGGTTCTCCTGAGGTACAAATTGCCCTTTTAACTGAACGAATCAATTATTTAACAGAACATTTAAAAGTGCATAAAAAGGACCACCATTCAAGACGCGGTCTTTTTAAAATGGTTGGACAGCGCCGTGGTTTGCTCAACTATTTAAGAAAAATAGATGCAGACCGTTACCGTGCGATTCTAACTAAGCTTTCACTACGCAGATAGTATCAATAAAAGTTTACTGATGCATTCTCATAGTTTTTAAGGGCAAAACTCCCACTGGCGGATCTACGATCCTGGCAACCTGCAAGAGTATGGAGTTTCCTTTAACAACACTCTTGCATAGAATCGTAGTAGCCCTAAACGATATAAGTCTATGCAAAAAGTGGGGGGAACCCCACTTTTCTTATCAGTAAACAAAGAGAGGATGTATAAAATGAAGGTCTATAAAATGCAATTGGCTGGTAGGGAGTTTAGTCTTGAAACCGGCCGTATTGCTAAGCAAGCCAGTGGTGCAGTTCTGGTGCGTTATGGCGATACCGTACTGCTTAGTACAGCTACAGCTTCAGCAGAACCTCGTGAAGGAATCGACTTTTTTCCTCTGACAGTAGATTATGAAGAAAGGCTGTATGCCGTTGGCAAAATTCCTGGTGGATTTATTAAGCGAGAAGGCAGGCCAACAGAAAAAGCGATTCTGGCTGCTCGTTTAACGGACAGGCCTTGCCGTCCCTTGTTTCCCAAAGGTTTCCGTAATGCAGTACATATAGTTAGCACAGTTTTGTCAGTAGATCAGGACTGCCCTCCTGATGTTTTATCAATTTGCGGTGCTTCAGCTGCTTTATCTATTTCCCATATCCCCTTTGCAGGTCCAATCGGTGCTGTAATTGTGGGTTGGATAGACGGTAAGCCTATCATCAATCCTACGCAGGAACAAGCTGAAATTTCACGACTTCATCTTGTTGTGGCCAGCACTAAGGATGCAATTATGATGGTTGAAGCTGGTGCCCATGAACTAACAGAGGCAGAAATCCTGGAAGCGATAATGGCAGGGCATGAGGCAAATCAGGGGATAATCACTTTGCAGGAAGAGATGGTAGCAGAAATAGGTGTTCCTAAAATGGAAGTACCGGTCTTTACGCCCGATCCTGAAATTGAAGCTGCTGTGAGGCAGTTTTGTAGTGACAGAGTTAAAGCTGCAGTAAGAACAATTGAAAAAAAAGAACGGGAAGCGGCAATTGATGAACTAAGAGAGGAAACAATTACTCATTTTTCTGAAATCTATCCCGAAAATGAGAGAGATGTTTATGTAGTCTATGAAAATTTAATTAAAGAAACTATGCGCACTATGATTCTAGTGGAAAATTTAAGGCCTGACGGGCGGAAAAGTGATGAGGTGCGCCCCATTTCAGTAGAAGTAGGTATTTTGCCGCGTACACATGGCTCTGGTTTGTTTACGCGCGGACAAACGCAAGTAATTAATGTCTGCACATTGGGTGCTCCAGGGGATGTGCAGCGCCTGGACGGTTTAGGGTTGGAAGAATCAAAGCGCTATATGCATCATTATAACTTTCCCCCTTACAGCGTTGGTGAAGCAGGTTTTATGCGTGGAGCCAGCAGGCGTGATATCGGGCATGGAGCATTAGCTGAAAGAGCACTGCTTCCTGTGCTTCCTTCCCAAGAGGAATTTCCCTATACTATGCGTCTTGTTTCAGAAGTAGTGGAATCAAATGGTTCTACCTCCATGGGTGCAGTTTGCAGTTCAACCCTTTCCCTGATGGATGCCGGGGTGCCTATTAAAAAACCGGTTTCTGGCATTGCCATGGGGTTGATCATGGAAGAGGATGAGGTTGCTATTTTAACAGATATTCAAGGAATGGAAGATTTCTTGGGTGATATGGACTTTAAAGTGGCGGGGACAAAAGATGGTATTACAGCCCTACAAATGGACATAAAAGTTAAAGGCTTATCTCGTGAAATTCTAGAACGCGCTTTGGCACAGGCTAAACGGGGATATATGTATATCATGGAAAAAATGTTGGCAGTTATTCCAGAACCACGTACCGAATTATCTCCTTATGCACCGCGCATTTTGACAATGCAAATTGATCCGGATAAAATTCGAGATGTAATCGGCCCGGGCGGTAAAATGATTAATAAAATTGTAGCAGAAACTCAGGCTGAAATTGAGATTGAGCCTGACGGTACTATCTATATTGCCGCTGTTAACCCTGGCAGCGGGCAAAAAGCCCAGGAAATGATTGAAGCGTTAACTAAAGAAGTGGAAGTTGGAGAGATTTATCTTGGTAAGGTTACCAGGGTGGAGAAATATGGAGCATTTGCTGAAATCCTACCAGGAAAAGAAGGTCTGATCCATATTTCACGTTTAGCACATGAAAGAGTGGAAAAAACAGAAGACGTGGTAAATTTAGGTGATGAAATACCGGTTAAAGTTATTGGTATTGATGAAAGGGGCCGGATTGACCTGTCACGCCGAGCGGCAATTCCCAACGCCCAGGGTCAGTATTACGATGAATCTGCTCCACCAAAACGTAATGAGAGAAAAGACCGACGGTCTGGTAATGACAAAGACCGGCGGTCACGGAGAACATAAACTTAGTTGTTTATGTTCTTTTTTTATGAGTTAGAGTTATTCTGCTAAGACAATAAACGAACTTAAAGCCAGAAAGCGATCCTGATTTTGCACTTCAATATAATAACTACCGCTATCATCTTTTTTTTGGAGGCGATAGAGTGCAATTGCTTTACCGTAATTATCCGTACGGAGAGAGGCGGTAAATTTTTTTTTGCCATCGGGAGCGAAAACATATAGTTTTAAGTTTTCTTGAGTAATAGGGCTTTCTCCTTGTTTAGCTGTTACAGTTATAGTTACATTATCTCCTGACAGATACTGACTGCGATCTGTCTGTATACTAAGTGTAACATCCTGTATTGACAAAAGGTCACACTCCTTTATTGTTATTAAGGCATATTACTCTCTCTATATATATGTATCAAATTCAAATTTGGCTAAGCAAATCGTCACACAAATCTGCGTTAGCAATATTATGATTATGAAAATATATGAAAGGAGTTTTCCCTTGTGCAAAAGAGACTTGTCGTCTGTGTTTTAGTCTTATTGCTGATGGCAGCTATTGCTCTGAGCGGTTGTGGAAAAGAAGAAGGATTGATTAAAGTCAGACTTAGTGAAGTTACGCGTTCAGTGTTCTATTCACCTTTATATGTAGCCATTAGCCTTGGTTATTTTGAAGAAGAAGGCCTGGAATTAGAAATAACCACAGGGCAAGGAGCCGATAAGGTTATGACGGCGCTATTATCTGGTGAAGCAGATGTCGGTTTTATGGGGCCGGAAGCATCGGTTTATGTGTATAACCAAGGACAGGATAATTATGCAGTAAATTTTGCCCAACTAACAACACGTGATGGTTCATTTTTAGTTGCTCGTGAGCCAAACCCGAATTTTACCTGGGAAGATGTACGAGGTAAAAGTATTATTGGCGGGCGTAAAGGTGGCATGCCGCTGATGACGCTGGAGTATGTACTTAAAAAGAATGGCTTGATCCCTGGTGAAGATGTGGAAGTATTAACACATATTCAGTTTGCCTTAATGGGAGGCGCCTTTACTGGTGGCGAGGGAGATTATGTGACGCTTTTTGAACCTGTAGCCACGGCTTTAGAACTGGAAGGTGCCGGCTATGTTGTGGCCTCAGTAGGTGAAGATAGCGGTGAAATCCCCTATACAGTATTTTGTGCCCGCAAAAGCTTTATGGAAGAAAATAAAGAGATAATTCAAAAATTTACCAATGCTATTTATCGTGGGCAACTCTGGGTACAGCAAAGTACTCCGGAAGAAATTGCTGAGGTCATTGCTTCTTCTTTTCCAGATGCTGATTTAGAAGTTTTAACAAAAGTTGCAAAACGCTATAAAGAAATAAATGCCTGGGCTACTACTCCAGTTTTTACGGAAGAATCCTTCAACCGTTTACAAGAAGTAATGGAGACAGCAGGGGAGTTGGATAAGCGGGCTCCTTATGCAGAATTGGTTACTAATGAATTTGCTGAAAAGGCAATGGAACTAGTTCGGTAAACTAGGAAAGAAAGGAGAGAACTAATGAGGGCAGAAACGCTTGTTAGGATTGAAAATGTTTCCAAGACATACCATAGCCCTGAGGGAGAAATCTCTGCCCTTCAAGATATCTCTCTAAATATTGCAGAAGGTGAATTTGTCAGTATTGTAGGACCCAGTGGCTGTGGTAAATCTACGCTGCTTAACATCATTGCGGGTTTAGTCGAGCCTTCTGCAGGTGCTGTTTATATAAAAGGGCAAGAAGTAACGGGGCCTACTTCTTTGGTAGGCTATATGCCGCAAAGTGATCAGCTATTTGAATGGCGAACAATTTGGAGAAATGTCTTGTTAGGGTTGGAAGTACTGAATAAGGTTAATAGTGATACAAAACTTCAAGCGGAAAAAATGCTGCGCACATATGGTTTGTATGAGTTCAGGAAAGCCTATCCCAGTCAGCTGTCAGGTGGTATGCGGCAACGGGCAGCATTAATACGCACACTAGCCATTAATCCTGAGATATTACTTTTAGACGAAGCTTTTTCGGCTCTAGATTATCAGACACGTTTAGTAGTGGCAGATGAAGTAAAACAAATTATAACAAGAGAGAACAAAACTGCTGTTTTGGTAACACATGATATTTCAGAGGCAATTAGTATGGCAGACCGCGTAGTTGTCTTGACAAAACGACCAGGTAAAATAAAAAATATTCATCAGGTAGTTCTGACCTGTGAATCTCACACACCTATTGGCTGCCGCGAAGCAGTGGAATTTAGAGATTATTTTAATAAGATTTGGAAGGAGCTGGATGTGCATGCCGAATAAGCCAACAATTTCACAAGAACATCTGGCATACCTTCATGGCAAGAAATTATATCGCAAACGTGTTGTTGCAGCACAGATTTTACTATTGATTGGGTTTATTGCCTTCTGGGAAGTGGCGGCAGCTTTGCGTTGGATAGATCCCTTTATTGCCAGTCAGCCAACGCGTATTGTCAAAACCCTAATATCACTTCATCGGGAAGGAACTCTTTATCACCATATTGGAGTTACAGTGCTGGAAACAGTGGCAGGATTCACTTTAGGAACAATTATGGGAACAGTTATTGCCATAGCATTATGGTGGTCTGATTTTTTGGCAGAAGTATTAGATCCATATCTTGTTGTAATAAATAGCCTGCCTAAAGTAGCTTTAGGCCCGATATTAATAGTTTGGTTAGGCCAGGGAATGCGCGCTATTGTGACTATGGCTCTCTTTGTTTCATTGATTGTTACCATTATTGGTGTATATACAGGATTTTCACAGGTGGATGAAAATAAAATAAAACTATTAAAATCTTTTGGGGCCTCTAAGATGCAAATTCTGCAAAAAGTAATTTTGCCGGCTAGTGTGCCAACCATTATATCTGCTCTAAAAATCAATGTCGGATTATCTTGGGTAGGAGCAATAGTAGGAGAATTTTTAGTGTCCCGTGCCGGTCTAGGTTATTTGATTGTCTATGGTGGCCAGGTATTTAGACTTGATTTAGTGATGGCAAGTGTAATTATCCTCTGCATTGCAGCGGCTTTGATGTACCAACTAGTGATTATCTTTGAAAAAATAGTATTAAAATGGCAATAACAATTGTGCAAGCCCGGGTCTAATTACCCGGGTTTGTCATTTTTACTTAAAAATAAGCATAACTTTTAAAAGCAAAGCCTGTTTGAGATGAGGTGAGCACTTGAATAGGGAAAGCCGTATTCGCAAGCGCAAGAAACGCTTTCTTTTAGTTTTTGTTATAAGCATAATAGTGTTAACCTTTTTTTTGCACAGACAGATTACAAAAGGGGTCTTTACTCCTTTAATTAAAGGCGTATATTATCATGTGGAAACTGAGGAAAAAGCTGTTGCTTTAACTTTTGAAGTTGTATGGGAACCAGGTAATACCAGTGAAATTTTAAATATTTTAGACCGCTACCGTATTAGCAGCACATTTTTTTTGACGGGTGCTTGGATACGAAAACATCCAGATATTGCACGTGAAATAGTAATGCGTGGTCATGAAATCGGACAACATAGCTATGCACATAAAAATTTAACAGAGATGAATGATGAAGAATTAGCAGAAGATTTTAAAAAAATGTCAGAAACTTTACAGGAAGAGCTTAATTTGCAGACTAATTTATTTCGGCCTCCTTATGGTGAATTGGACCAAAGGGTGTTTACATATGCACAGGAACGAGGCTACGCTACCGTAGTCTGGAGCATAAACCCTCATGATTGGCAGAATCCAGGCAAAGACGAAATAATCAGCCGTATTATGCAGCAGCTGCATAATGGTGCCATTATTCTTTTACATACAAATTCTGCAGAAACAGTAGAAGCACTGCCAATAATTTTACAGAAATTGCACCTTCAGGGATATAAAGTTTTAACTTTTTCTGAACTTGTACAGTGTAGTAAGAAATAGGGGTGAGTACATGCGATATCGTTGCTCTTTTAGTTTGAAAAGTAACAGATTGTTAATATTGCTGTTAATCATTATTGTACTGTCTATGGTAAAAAAACAGCTTATTCCTTACTGGAAACACAGCCAAAACTGTGTCAGTGAAGGTGTCATCTTTGCGGAAAGGGATGTAGGCGGTTTGTCGCCCGAAGAAGTGCGCACAGTAATTGAGCAGGTTGCAAATGTCTTGGAAATACCTCCTGTTAATGCCGTGCTGGATGCGGCTAATAATGGTGTAATCCCAGGCCTTAATGGCTTAGCCGTTGATATAGAAAAAACTCTGGCACTAATAATGGAGGCTCAAAAGGGTGAAACAGTGTCACCGGTTTTTACGCAGCTTGAGCCGGAAGTTAATCTTGCCGCTTTTCCTGAACACCCCATTTATCAGGGTAACCCACTGAAAGATCAGGTTGTTTTTTTAATCAATGTTGCCTGGGGCAATGAGCATTTGCAGGATTTACTAACAGTTTTAAAAGAAAACCAGGTACAGGCAACTTTTTTCCTGGTGGGGCGCTGGGTTAAGGGGAATGAGAAAGAAGCACGCATAATTGCGGAAAGTGGGTTTGAAATTGCCAGCCATGGTTATTCTGACGCTTTAAGTATGCAGGAAGCCAGTTTGGAAACAGCCAGGGAAGACATTCGACGAGCCGCAGACACAATAGAGGAAATCTGTGGGATACGGCCCATTTATTTTAGCCCGCATCGTGGTGAAATATCAGCAGCTGTCTTAAAGGCAGCTGCTTTGGAAAATAATCGCACCATTATGTGGACTGTGGATACAGTGGACTGGATGTTACCAGGTGTAGATGTAATGGTGAATAAAATTTTAACGCAAGCAGTGGGAGGCAGCCTTATACTGATGCATCCCACTGAACAGACAGCTGAATTTTTGCGCCAGGTAATTCCGAGGCTAAAAGCAAAAGGTTTAGAACCTGTATCCTTAAGTACTCTGCTCTGTCCTGTACGGAACCCGAAGGAGTGAGACCCCTTGAAAAGAACTACCTTTACTGCTTTAAAGATAACATCAGTTTTGCTCTTTCTTGCTGCTCTGATATTTATTAGTTATTCCTTAAATTTAGGTACAAAATTTTATCGCCATTTTTACGGTGTCAAAACGGGAGTAACTATAAATAATTTGCCTATGGAGAAGTTATTGGCTAAAGAAGTGAGAAAAAAAGTAGAAAAGATGGCTTCAGCCATAGACAGGGCACCGCGCAACGCCCGCTATGAACAAAGCACTGATACAATTATTCCTGAAGAAATTGGTTTGCAGGTAGATGTGGATGCTACAGTACGGGCAGTAATGGAAGCCGAGAAAGGTCAAAAAGTAGAACTTATAGTTCTACGTCTGGAGCCGGAAGTAACTACAGATATTTTTCGTTCCATTGACAAAAAGATTGCCTCTTTCAGCACCAGTGGCGGCGGTGGCGGCGGCCGAACTGATAACTTGTATATCGCTGCAAAATATATGAATGGCACAATTTTAGCGCCGGGGGATGTTTTTTCTTTTAACAATGTAACCGGTCCCCGCACTTTTGAACGTGGTTACAGTATGGCACCCGTAGTAGGAGGAATGGGGATAGGGGGTGGTGTCTGTCAGGTGGCCACTACCATATATAATGCAGCGTTACAGGCAAAACTTGAGATAGTAGAGCGCCACCCACACAGCATCCGTGTAGGATATGTACCACCCGGCAGAGATGCCACAATAACAAACTATATTGATTTTAAATTCCGTAATTCAACAGATAAATTTATTCAAATTCGTTCCGGCGCCGGTGGAGGGTATGTCTGGGTGCAATTGTGGAGTCAGTAGTATTGACAAAAGCCAGAAATAAAAGTAAGCTGGGGACGACTACGCAAAAAGGAGTTTAGATTATGTGTACAGTATATGTGCGTAAACTTCCCCATGCAGCTGATCTGCCGCTGCCTGAGTATATGACACAAGGAGCTGCAGGAATGGATTTAATGGCTGCCATTGAAGAACCACAGGTTATCCTGCCGGGCGCAAGGGCTCTTATCCCGACAGGTTTGCAGCTTGCCCTGCCACAAGGCTTTGAAGGGCAAGTGCGTCCCCGCAGCGGTTTAGCTTTAAAACATGGCATTACTGTCCTTAACAGCCCTGGTACAATTGATGCAGATTATCGGGGCGAAATAAAAGTTATTCTGATTAATCTAGGTCAGAAATCTTATGTAATAAACCGGGGAGATCGTATTGCCCAGTTGGTACTGGCCGCAACGGTGAAAGCAAAATTATTTCAGTGTGAAGAATTACCTGCAAGCAGCAGGGGTAGCGAAGGATTTGGCCATACGGGGCGCTAAACATTTAGTATAGGGGGGAGGAAGTTTTTGACACCGCTTTTGCTTTTATTAATTTTATTAATTTTTTCACTCTACCTGCGCATGACAGATAAAAAGCGCAATGTAGTTTATTCGGTGCCGGAACATGCTAAATCCTCTCCTTTTTCTGAAGCATTACAGGAACTTATCGGTCAGGCCGGAGGAATCTATTTATCATTAGTGCTCTTAGTTTCTTTTTTGCAAATTAATATTGCTGAGAAATGGAACATTATTGGCTTGGAAATAGAGCCTCTTGCTTTTCTTTCCCTTCTTCTTGCTGCTGTGCAGCCGCTCTTGTTAATTATTTATCGAAGCATATAAGGAGTTGATTAGTAAGTGGAACTTTCGCAATTCTCAAGAAAAGAAATAATTAATCTGCATGATGGCTCTAGACTTGGTTTTGTGGGAGATTCAGACCTGGTGATTGATGATCAGTCGGGATACATACAATCAATTATTATTTATCCCAAAGGAATGGGAGGGAAAACTGCAGCTAGCCGGGAATTGGTAATTCCCTGGGATGCTGTGAAAAAAATTGGTGAAGAAATTTTAGTTGTCGATATTGCTCCCGAACAAGGTTTGCGCAAATATTTGCGTTATGAATAATGCATCCTTTTCCGTCGATACTAGAAAGGAAGAGTAAGACCGAAAAGGAGGTTTTTCACTTGCAAACCGTTGTAGGTTTATTTCGTTCCAGAGAACAGGCAGAAGAAGCTATACGTGAATTAAGAGCGCGTGATTTTGAAGACATGGATATTTCACTTGTAGCGCGTGATGAAGAAAATAGAAATGCAGGCCAAAACCTTAGTTTTGATGAACAAAATTTAGCAGATGGTACAGCTACTGGTGGTGCCATTGGTGGGCTTGCTGGTTTACTAGCCGGTGCCGGAGCTTTGCTTATTCCGGGGATTGGCCCGATTATTGCAGCCGGTCCACTTGCAGGCGCTCTAACAGGTGCTGTAACAGGTGGTATTGCCGGCGGCTTAATTGATTACGGTATCCCGGAAGAAGAGGGTGAACGCTACGAACAGGAAATTCAGCGTGGTAGTATTATGGTGGCAGTGGAAGCAGAAGAAGATCTGGAAGATGAGGTAGTGTCAGTCTTTCATGAAAATGGTGCCTTTGATGTAAAAAAATGGGGGCAGGATTAGCCCAGTAAATTTAACCTTAGTGATGTCAGCTTTATTAAGAAGCTGGCATCACTTTTTTTTTGCCTTACCAGGAGTAACGCCAAGCTTTTTATACTTCATGCTGTTGTCACCCTTTACCGTCTACCTTTCATATATTAAATTAACGAATTTACGGTGAGGGGAAATTTATGCTTAATTTGGTTTTAAAAAATTTACATATAGCTGTACTGGGTGGTGATATGCGGGAAATTATTGTGGCAAAAGAGTTAGCTGCCATGGGTGCCGTTGTCTGGTTATCAGGCTTTAATTTATTTCAGGGGGAAGTTTCCCCGCAAATTTATAGGGGATTACCTAAGAGGGCAGACATAATCATTCTGCCGTTACCGGGAATTCTTGCCGATTATAGCATCTATGCGCCCTATAGTGCAGATAAATTGGACTTATTCTCCATAGAGCATTTGTTGCAGCCAGGAGTTAGGCTGTTTTGCGGCAAAATGCCTGAACTCACTCTGCAGTACCTACAGGAATTGGGTGTAAAGGTGTTGTTGACTGCTAATTTGGAGGAAGTGGCCCTGCATAATGCAATCCCCACTGCTGAAGGTGCAGTAGAAATTGCCATGCGCGAATCTCAAATCACAATTTTTGGCAGCAATATTTTAATTACTGGTTTTGGACGTTGTGCCAAATATCTAGCGCGGATTTTAGCTGCACTGGGTGCAAAAATTACCATTGCTGCCCGTAAGCGTACAGCTTTGATTGAAGCCTCAACCTTTAATTATAGTTCAATAAATCTCAAGGACATTCAAGTATATGCCAAAGATTTTAATTTTGTTTTTAATACAGTGCCAAGTTTAGTGCTAACGGAGCCATTTTTAGTTCAGTTAAACAAAGATGCAATAATTTTTGATCTTGCCACCGCTCCAGGAGGAACAGATTTTGACATTGCAGAGCAATTAGGGATCAAAGCCCTATTACTGCCTGGTTTGCCGGGCAAAGTAGCTCCGGTTACTGCCGGTAAAATGTTGGTTGAAATTTATCTCAATTATCTTAAATTTTAGGGAGAAGGGAGGTTAGATGATGAGGCTTAAAGATAAAAAAATTGGTTTTGCTGTAACCGGTTCTCATTGCACACTTGATGCCATTTTTCCGGAGATTGACAAACTAATAGCAGAAGGAGCAGAAATATATCCAGTAATTTCTCCTTCCATTGATTTAACAAATACCCGCTATGGTGATGCAATTGAATGGAAAACAAAGCTTGTGAAAAGCACAGGCAGGAAATTAATTAATAGTATCACCGGAGCAGAACCGTTGGGGCCAAGTAATCTGTTGGATGCTTATGTGATTGCACCCTGTACAGGTAACACAATGGCAAAATTGTCGTGCGGTATTACTGATACTCCTGTACTAATGGGAGCAAAAGCCCATTTGCGCAACCAAAAACCATTAATTATTGCAGTATCAACCAATGATGGGTTAGGGTTTAATGCTAAAAATATCGGCATTTTACTCAGCACAAAAAATATCTATTTTGTACCATTTGGTCAAGATAATCCTTTCTCCAAACCTAATTCGCTCGTTGCCAAAATGGAGTTATTAACTCAAACTGTTATTGCAGCTTTGGAAAATCGTCAGTTACAGCCTGTATTAATTAATTTGGCTAAGGAAGAATTTGAATTTAGACGTTAGAAGGTGGATTTAGTGCGTATACTTGTGCAAAAATTCGGTGGTTCATCACTGGCAACGCCGGAACTAAGGCAGCAAGTACTGCAGCATATTTTACAAGCACACGACAAAGGGAAAAAAGTCGTAGTGGTTGTGTCGGCGATGGGACGGAAAGGTGATAGTTTTGCAACGGATACTTTATTGGATTTTTTTTCACAAGTAGTAGCAAATCCACCAGTGCGTGAAAGGGACCTGGTGCTGTCTTGTGGAGAAGTGATAGCTGCGGCTGTGATGGCAGCTGAAATAATTCAGGCAGGTCATGCTGCCGTTGCATTTACGGGCTGGCAGGCTGGTGTTATTACAGAAGAAGTATTTGGGCAGGCAGAAATAATTCGTATTAAAAAAGAGCGTATATTAAAGCAGCTGCAGGAAGGGAAAATAGTCGTTGTCGCCGGTTTTCAGGGTGTTACCGAAAATGGAGAAATAACCACATTGGGAAGAGGCGGTTCTGATACTTCAGCTGTAGCTATTGCAGCTGCTTTGGAAGCTGAGCAGGTAGAGATTTACTCTGATGTGGCAGCGGTAATGACAGCAGACCCGCGGTTAGTACCGGAAGCTAAACCCATAAGAAATATAGGCTATCAGGAAGTGTTACAAATGGCTCGTGAAGGAGCCAAAGTAATTCACCCGCGTGCCGTTGATATTGCACTGCAATATAATTTACCACTAGTGTTAAAGAAGACTGGCATGCCGGATCAAGGAACTTTAGTTACACATCAAAAGCTAATAGATGGAAAATCATTAATGGCAAAAACTAAAATTGTAACTGGAATTACACATGTGACTGATTTAGTGCAGGTGACAGTTCCCCAGGCCGACAATAATCAGGTGGAAGAAATATTAAAACAACTTTCTGCTGCCGGTATTAGCATAGATTTAATTAGCTTCTCACCACAGGATAAAATGTTTACTGTAGATGGTTCGGAATGTAGTCAGGTTAAACAAATATTGCAGGCGCTTGGGTTTGCGGCACAAATTAAGAAGGGTGTGGCAAAAGTTACAGTAGTTGGTTTTGGAATGCGGGGTGTACCCGGTGTAATGTCGCGGATAGTAACTGCTTTAAATCGTGTGCAAGTGCCCATTTTACAGACGGCGGATTCACATCTAAATATTTCTTGTTTAATTCCTGAAAAAGATGTTGCAAGTGCTGTTCGTTCTTTGCACCAAGAATTTGGTTTAGAGGAAGAATAATTTGAAAAAATTTACTAGGTTTGCTATAATGGCATATTATAGGCTGGAGGAAAGCTGAGGTGAGCTTATTGAAAGCACCTTTTGGAGAACTAGTTACTGCTATGATTACGCCATTTACTGAAAATGGTGAAGTAAGCTATGAGAATGCAGCTAAAATTGCTGATTATTTAGTGGAACATGGCAGTGACGCCATTGTTGTGGCGGGAACAACAGGAGAATCCCCTACTTTATCAAATGAGGAAAAACTTCAGTTGTTTACCACTGTAGCAAAGGCTGTTAAGGGCAAGGCTAAGGTTATTGCCGGAACCGGGTCGAATTCAACTAAACATACAGTGGAGCTAACCAGGCAAGCTGAAGCCTGTGGTGTTGACGGTATTATGTTAGTAGTACCTTACTACAATAAACCTTCCCAGGAAGGCCTTTATCAACATTTTGCCGCTATTGCACAGTCTTCTTCACTGCCCCTGCTGCTTTACAATGTTCCGGGGCGTACTGTTGCCAATATGAGTGCCGATACTACGATTCGTTTAGCAAAAACATTCACTAATGTGGTTGCTATTAAAGAAGCAAGTGGTGATTTGGAGCAAATTTCCCGTATTCGCAAAGATGCCCCGCAAAATTTTGCCATTTATAGCGGTGATGACTCATTGACACTGCCGATTTTAGCTGTTGGCGGCTGTGGAGTCGTTTCGGTGGCATCCCATGTAGTGGGGAAAGAAATGAAAGAAATGATTTCTGCTTTTCTGTCTGGTGACCACAAAAAAGCTTTAGCCATTCATCTTCGTTTATTACCACTGTTTAAAGCTTTATTTATCACTGCAAATCCAACTCCAGTTAAGGGAGCATTAAGGATGTTGGGTCATCAGGTAGGACCGCTGCGTTTACCACTTGTTGATTTAAACGCTACAGAAAAGGAAATAATACAACAAGAGCTGCAGAAGCTGGGGTATCTTTAAAGTAAAACCGTGCTTGCACGGTTTTTTTATTGGCAATAATGGTGCTTTATTTTCTCAAAATAAAGCTGACTTCACCGATGACAGCCGGTAAACTTGCATCGCCTTTGGCAGTTCAGTTATAATGTTAGCTAGTGATATTTGGTCGGAAACATAACAAAAGGAGGTGAAGCGTTTGGGTAACGGACAAAGTAGGAGAAGAGCGAAAATTAAACAAATAAAAAATCAGGCAAAAAAAATACAAATAATTCCCTTAGGCGGCATTGGGGAAATCGGTAAAAATATGTTTGTAATTCGCTTTGAGGACGAGATCCTTGTTATAGATGCTGGCTTATCTTTTCCTTCAGATGAAATGCTGGGCATTGACGTGGTGATCCCTGACATTACATATCTTGAGGAAAATAAAGATAAAGTTAAGGCTATTATACTTACGCATGGACATGAGGATCATATAGGTGCACTACCTTATGTTTTGCAGCAAATAAATGTGCCGGTGTACGGCACTAAATTAACGCTGGGTTTGGTAGAGGTAAAATTGCGTGAACACCGCATGTTAAAAGACTGCACCTTAATTACAATTCGACCGGAAGATAAACTTGAACTTGGTTCATTTAAAATGGAATTCTTTCGTGTCAACCATAGTATTCCAGATTCCATTGGCATAGCTGTTAAAACTCCGGTCGGCACCATTGTGCATACGGGTGATTTTAAATTCGACCAAACTCCTGTCAGTGGTGAAATTGCAGATTATTACCGCTTAGCCAAACTGGGTGAAAAGGGTGTTCTAGTAGCCCTTTCAGACAGCACCAATGCAGAGCGCCCCGGATATACCCTTTCGGAAAGGGAAGTTGGCTCTTCCATAATGGATATATTTCATGCAGCAAAACAGCGAATTATCTTGGCTACATTAGCTTCGAATATCCATAGGATTCAGCAGGTTATGGATGCAGCCACATATTACCAGCGAAAAGTAGCTATAGTAGGCCGCAGCATGGTTAACGTGGTGTCTATTGCTCAGGAACTTGGCTATCTGCATGTTAATGAAGGTACAATTGTAGAGATTGATGAAATTAATAATTTGCCGCCTCATAAGGTGGTAATACTAACTACCGGCAGTCAAGGTGAGCCAATGGCGGCGCTTACACGTATCTCCATGGCTGAACATCGGAAAGTAGAAATTATGCCAGGTGATACTGTTATAATTTCCGCTACGCCCATACCTGGCAATGAAAAATTAGTGTCACGCACCATCGATAATTTATTTGCGCGTGGTGCTAATGTAATTTATGAACGTATGTCAGGTATCCATGTGTCAGGACATGCTTCGCAGGAAGAGCTAAAACTAATGTTAAATCTGCTTAAACCCAAATATCTCATTCCGATTCATGGTGAGTATCGCCAGTTAATCCGCCACGCTGAGGTAGCCGCAAAAGTAGGCATTAAGGAAAAAAACGTCTTCATTGTTGAAAATGGACAAATACTGGAATTTACAGCGAGATCTGGACGTGTGGCAGGCACAGTAACTTCAGGGCGAGTTTTGGTCGATGGACTAGGCGTCGGAGATGTGGGCAGCATTGTCCTGCGTGATCGCAAGTTGTTGTCTCAGGATGGGATTATTATGGTAGCTATGACAATTAACAAAACCAACGGCGAAATACTAGCTGGGCCGGAAATATACTCACGCGGTTTTGTTTATGTTCGCGAATCGGAAATGTTTTTAGATGAAGTACGCGAACATGTTTATGAAACCTTGCAAAAGGTAATGAATGGGAAAAAAACAGATTGGCCTGCAGTTAAAAACCAAATGAAAGATTCATTATCCCGCTTTGTTTGGGATAAAATGCATCGTCGCCCCATCGTCCTGCCTATTATTATGGAGATATAGCTACCTTAGCCGCAGTATAAGAGCTGCCGTGAGCGACCATAATAAACAGAGACACTGATGAGGATGTGATCTGCTTAATGGATATGCAACGCCGGCAGCGTACAGCACAGCCGACTAGAAGGCAAAGAACTCCATCACAACAGCCACCTGCTCAGCAGGAAAATAATAATACGCTGCAAAATATTCAGCAGCTGGGACAAACAAGTATTCCCAATGCTCAGGAGAGTAATATTCACACCATCTCTATAATTGGGCAGATAGAAGGGCATTTACAGCTTCCGCCACAAAATAAAACGACTAAATACGAGCATATTATTCCACAGTTAGTAGCTATCGAGCAGAATCCAAAAATTCAAGGATTACTCGTTATTCTTAATACTGTAGGAGGGGATGTGGAAGCGGGATTAGCCATTGCTGAGATGATTGATACTATTACCAAACCCACTGTATCTCTTGTTTTAGGTGGAGGGCATAGTATTGGAGTACCCATTGCTGTAAGTACAGATTACTCCTTTATTACTGAGACTGCCACCATGACTATTCATCCCATCCGTTTGTCCGGGTTAGTGATCGGTGTTCCTCAGACTTATGAATACTTAGATAAAATGCAGGATCGAGTTATAAAATTTGTAACTAAACATTCCCGGATTTCAGCGGAAAAATTTCGCAGGTTAATGTTTTGTACCGACCAATTAGCACGTGATATAGGGACTGTAATGGTAGGGAAAGATGCTGTGGAAGATGGCTTAATAGACGAAGTAGGTGGTTTAGGCCAGGCTATTGCAAAGCTCCAAGAGCTGATTAACAAGAAAAATGAGGTGCTGCACTAATGCTCTGGACTATAATACCTGTTGAAACAGTAATGGCAGGCCTTGATAATTTTCAACCTCAGTATAAGGAGCTTACTTGGAAAAATAAAACTTTGCTTGTCGAGCCACAGGGAATGGCTGAAGCAAAAGTAATACGTATTATTTCTTCTGATCCTCTGGACTACTTGAATCCACAACTGCAGCCAGGACAGATTATTAAATTAAAAGAAAATCAGCCCGTTTTTTAAAAAACGGGCTGATTTTTTTAGCAAATGATAGAAATAGCTAACAATGTAAGGGCATGAAAAAAAAGGAAATATTATATCAGTGTTAAAGTAATATGTAGTAGGTGGAACAGTTGGGAGGGGATATAGATGGATTTGCGCATCATGGTGATAATAATATTAATTCTGCTTTTATTCACAGGGTGTACGGCTACAATTACTGAACTACAAGCAGCTGAAGATATAGCTGTATTCTATGAACAGCTATCACCTGCTAAGGGCAGTATTGAGCTGTTAGCAACATCACCATATCGCAGTAATTTACTTGTCCTAATTAAGTATGACACATTAAAGGAAGTTTCCTTTGCTGATTTATTATTAGTGGGTAAGAACGGAGTATTATCCGTAGCTTCAGTACCCATCACAGAAAAAATGGTACTGAACAAGATAATTTATAACAAAAATCAGATCATTTATGGTTCATTGCCAGTTTGGAAAGAAAACAATGAAACAGAACCAGCGGATGATGAGGTGGTCAATCATAACAACTATGAAGAAAAAAAGAATCAGATTATGGCAATAAATGATGACAAGGTTAATGGCACAGCTGTTATAACCCTTAGCAACTGGAAAATTATAGAGGAAGATGTTACCATAACTCGCGGTTTTATTCTCGTTTTAGATCAAAAATCAAGCGCAGAAACCATTAAACTTTATAATGAAAGTAAAGAAATTTTAGTGCAATACAGAGATTTAAGCAAGGGAAAAGTACAAGAAACAGAGTTTATCCCTGTAAATGAGCTGCCTTTGCCTACAACATTGCAATCTGAGGAGATTGAAGATATCCAATTTTGCCTGAACCTTGAAGCAAAAGATGAGCATCTTGTAACATGCGAAAAAGAAGTTTGGGAAGATATCATTGAATTATATAATAGTTGTTACCCACAACTAACAAGAGCTCATCTCGACAGTAAGCAAAACCAAAAAATCGGCATTATTATTCGCCTACAAAATGATCGAACAGTGCAAATTGTCCAGAATCACAACGATTTATTTAATATAATATGGCAAAAAGGAAGTAATTTCAGTTTTTATAGCGTAACTTCAGAAGAATTTAAAAAATTATTTACAAAATATAAAGAGCTTTTCTAGTAAATAGTTTTTACGTCATATTACGATAAACAAAGCGTATTTCCGCCTGATATAATCTCTCATACAGTTTGTACTCTTCTTTTTGTTTCCGTCTGGTAAAAAACATGTCAGTGAAAAAGTCCCATAAAAACACCCAACCACCTATAAAAATACCTTCTTGGGCTACTTTGAGCGGAACACTACTTACTCTACTTCCCAAGAAATAGCCAATACTTAAAAACAGCACTGACATTAACAAAGAAAAAAATATCTTTTGTTGTAATCTGGCTATATTTTTTGCAAATCTGGCAAGTGCGTAGTTGTAGTAATTGTGGTAAGCCGATATTAAGGCTTTTTCTTTGTTTTCATCCTTTTTTTCCAGCGGCATGTATAAAATAATACTTAACTCGTAATTAAGCGGGATATCCTCTGAAGAATTAAAAATATAGTCGTGAAATTCATCTTCAA
>JAAZJT010000133.1 GCA_012800215.1 Bacillota bacterium
ATAGGTCTTTAAAAATTTGGTTTCTTTCTTCTTGTCTTGACATTATTTTCATCACCTCTGTAAGATTTATTGATTACCGCTATTGGTATTATATTTCCCAATATAAGCGGCTTCAATAAATAGGGAACCTTTGTCAATTAATGAAGTTGACATAATATTGACATAAAATTAATGTCAAATAAATCTACATGTCAAAAATAACGTCAATATTGTAAATTGACACTCAATTTACAAATGTAGAATTTAAAAAATTAAATGCTTATAATAAATAACAAACATTTTAATAACAAATACTTTGAAATAAACAGCAGAGAGAGGGTAGAGACATGGAAGAGAGCGTGAAAGAGTATGATGTAAAAGCTATTGCAAAAATAGCTGTTGTTATTATACTTCCACTATTGCTTTTTGTAGTACCAACAGGTGAAGCTTATACTAGTTCTGTAAAGGCTTTTGCAGTAATAACAATACTGGCCATTAGTTTATTTGCAACGGAGGTTATAAATAATACTATAGTAGCGCTGTTGCTGCCGGTTCTGTATATTATTTTTAAGGTTGCCCCGGCAAATATAGTTTTTGAGCCATGGACAGGCAATGTGCCCTGGATGACTCTAGGTGGACTTTTAATATCTATGATACTAAATAGGGTTGGCTTGCTTAGGAGGCTTGCGTATACTCTCATAATCAAAACAGGTGGTACTTACAAGGGTTTATTATTTGGAATTATGTTTTCAGGGATAATAGTCCACCTAATAGCCCCTGGCAGCGGGTTAGTTCCTTTTGCAGCTATCACTTATGGAATATGCATAGCGCTAGATTTGGGTAAGTCAAAACAATCAGCTGCAATAATGTTGACAGGGCTTTTCTCAGCTTGGATACCTCATTTCTTTATCTACAACCCAACTTACGCCATCGTTCAAAATTTAGGTGGAACAGTAGGAAATACTCATGTTAGTTATTTACAATATTTTATGCATAATATGCCGTACTTGCCGTATTTAGCTTTGTTAGTTTATATAATTAGCAGGGTAACAGCTCCAAGTGAAGACAGCGGCAATTATAAGGCATATGCTGAAAATGAGCTTGCAAAACTAGGCAGCATAAGCAGGGACGAAAAAAAGGCTCTTTTTGTATCAGCTCTTTTGCTCATATTTTTAATTACTACTGATTACCATGGCATAGATATAGGTTGGGGTTTTATTTTAAGCGCATCGCTCTTTTACCTTCCAGGTATAGATATTGGAACTAAAGAAGATGTCGAAGGCGTCAATTATGGATTGGTAATATTTGCAGCAGCTTGCCTGAGTATTGGCTCTGCGGCTTCTCATTTAGGGGTAGGGGAAATGGTTGCAAAAGCTATTTTGCCAGTGGTTGCTGAAGCTAGCCCTTATACTATAGCTGCTATGATATTCGTGCTTATGTTTGTCTGTAATTTCTTGCTGACTCCCATGGCATTGTATTCAGCTTTTACAGTGCCTTTAACACAAATAGCAGCTTCCCTTAGTATACCGGCTTTAGTAACTAGTTATATTGTCTTCAGTGCAGGTACAGAAATTGTGTTGCCTTACGAGTGGGCATATGGCTTATTTTATTTCTCATTTGGATTAATGACAGTAAAAGACTTTGCACTAATTTTCGGCACAAAAGCTATTTTATCATTTATCTGGCTGCTGGCAGTTATGATGCCCTACTGGAAGCTTATAGGATTATTTTGACAGGATAATAAAAAGCAGAAGATCTTTAAAAGAGATCTTCTGCTTTTTAAATTAGGAATATATTATTGACTTCAATTTTGCACAGAATTTACATGTGGTATTGACATATATACAGGCAAAAACTATAATATAAACATGAACATATGAATAATTGTTCATATGTTCATGTTTTGCCATTAGGAGGTAGGTTGAGGTTAAGAAAGCAGGCTCAATTGAAAGATGTTTTTGCGACGTTATACATGAGGATGTTGTTAGACTGGTAAAAGATAAAATGCCGAAAGAGGAAACCCTTTATGACTTAGCGGAACTTTTTAAAGTATTTGGAGATTCTACACGAATTAAAATACTGTGGGCTTTAGATGAGGCTGAAATGTGTGTTTGTGATATAGCTGCCTTATTAAATATGACACAATCAGCAATTTCCCACCAACTGAGAGTCTTAAAACAGGCAAAATTAGTAAAAAACAGAAAAGAAGGCAAGGTAGTATACTATTCTCTGGATGATGAACATGTAAAAGAAATATTTAAGCAAGGTTTAATTCACATTAATGAGTAGTTAAGCGCAGAGCATACTATAAATAAATAATTACTGTAGCTTTATTACCAAAAACATGAATATATGTTCAATTATTCATATTAGAAAAGAAAGTTAAGATCATACTTGAGGAGAGGGAAGAAAAATGAAAAGGAAATTTATTCTAGAGGGCTTAGGCTGTGCAAATTGTGCAGCAAAAATGGAGGAAGCTATCAATAAACTTGATGGAGTAAAAGAAGCTACTGTTAACTTTCTCACTCAAAAACTGGTTATTGTAGGAGAAGAGGAAAGGATGCCGGCCATTGTTCAGGCTGCAGAAAAAATAGTTAAGAATATTGAACCTGACACAACTATGAAAAGAGCATAAAGGAAAATAGATATGAAAAAGCAGCTTTGGCAGATAGGAATAGGAACATTTTTATTTTTTACTGCCTTAGTCATTAAGCCAAATCCTGAGTGGATTAAAACTGTTTTGTATTTAATCAGCTATAGTATTGTCGGCGGTGTTGTGATAAAAAAGGCAGTTAAAAATATTTTCAGAGGAAAGGTTTTTGATGAAAACTTTTTAATGGCCATAGCTACAATTGGTGCTATGCTCATTAATGAATATGCAGAAGGCATTGCGGTTATGCTTCTTTATCAAGTAGGGGAACTTTTTCAAGACTATGCAGTTGATAAGTCAAGAAAGTCAATTGCAGAGCTTATGGATATTCGACCAGACTATGCTAATGTGAAAAGGGGAGATGAACTTGTCAGGGTCGACCCCGATGAAGTAAAACTTGGCGATGTTATTATAATTAAAGCAGGAGAAAGAGTCCCGCTTGATGGTAAGGTTATCGCAGGGAGCAGTATGGTGGATACATCAGCCCTTACTGGTGAGTCTGCTCCACGAGCAGTGGAAGTGGGGCAAGAAATATTAAGTGGTTGTATAAATATTAATGGAGTAATTACTGCTGAGGTTATAAAGGATTATGAAGAATCTACCGTCAGTAAAATCCTGGACCTGGTGGAAAATGCCAGCAATAAAAAATCACATTCAGAGCGGTTTATTACTAAATTTGCCAGGTATTATACTCCTATCGTTGTTATTCTTGCGGTTTTTCTAGCTTTTGTGCCACCGTTGTTGATTGAAAAAGCAACTTTTAGCAGCTCCATCTATGCGGCACTATCTTTTCTTGTGGTATCTTGTCCTTGCGCACTTGTTATTTCTATTCCCTTAACCTTCTTTGGTGGGATTGGCGGAGCTTCAAAGCGGGGAGTGCTGGTCAAAGGCAGCAACCATTTAGAGGCTCTGGCCAAAACAGAAATTGTTGTTTTTGATAAGACTGGTACGCTAACAAAAGGTGTATTTAATGTGCAGGAAGTTGTGCCTGTGGGAATTGCCAAAGAAGAACTTTTGGAGCTGGTTGCCTATGCTGAAAGTTATTCCAATCATCCGATTTCAGAATCATTAAAGAGGGCTTACGGTAAAGAGATAGATAATAATCTGGTTACAGATGCAAAGGAATTATCAGGTCTAGGCGTTAGAGCTACAGTAGAGGGTAAGAGAATTTTAGCCGGCAATGCTAAACTCATGCAAGAGTTTAGTATCCCTCATTTTGAAGAAAATTTAATTGGTACAGTTGTTCATGTTGCAGTTAATGATCAATATGCCGGATATGTCCTGATAGCTGATGAAGTTAAGGAGGATTCAGCACAGGCAATTAATGAACTTAAAGAAGCAAACATTAAACAAACAGTTATGCTGACGGGTGATAATAAAGATATTGCCGGTAAGGTAGCGGCGCAGCTTGGGCTGGATGATGTTTATACTGAATTATTGCCAAGTGACAAAGTTGAAAAGGTAGAAAAACTACTTTTGCAAAAGTCGGCAAAAGGAAAACTTGCTTTTGTAGGTGATGGCCTTAATGATGCACCTGTCCTGGCTCGGGCAGACATTGGTATCGCAATGGGCGGCCTGGGTTCGGATGCGGCAATTGAAGCAGCTGATGTTGTAATCATGACTGATGAGCCCTCAAAAATTGTGACGGCCATGAGAATTGCCAGGAAAACGCTAAGTATTGCTAAGCAAAATATAATTTTTGCTATAGGCGTAAAAGTGGGTGTGCTTGTCTTAACTGCTTTGGGAGTAGTTACTATGTGGGCAGCTATATTTGGCGATGTAGGTGTTACTATAATAGCTATTTTAAATTCTTTCAGAGCACTTAATGTAAGTAGACTTTAAGTTTAGCTGCATTTTAGCAAGCGGCTAATAATATTACTTTTGAAAAGAGGCCGGGATGAAAACCGGTCCCTTTTTTATTTTGAAATTTTCAGAGGAAAAAGTCATAGTTAAGAGCCTGTCAACATATAGTATATTACCTCAATTGATATAGGGGATAGATGCCATGAAACTAAGCAGGCATGAAAGTAAAAAGAAAAAAGCGGCCAAGCTCTTAGCTGTCACTCCCGGCAATGCCAATGCAGAAGTGCAGCAGAAGTTAAAAATGGTTGTACAAGAATGGCAGGTTGCAGTAAATTTGTTTAATGAGGCTACGGAAAAGTCAGTAATAGACGAGGCTATTAAAGCTATGGGTGAAGCAGAAAAAAAATATGCAGAAATCATTTCCTGGGCACGGCTAAATGGCTGTCGTGTACCTGTTACAATTGACGGCTATGAAGAGAGGAGGAAATTATTATGCCCCAATTGGAATTAAACACTGTTGTGGCAGCTATTTTTGCGCTTTTTGCTCTTTATTACCTACTAAAGATGTTGGCTGCCCCTGCTCGTTTCTTGCTGCGGGTGCTTTTGACCGGCGCCATGGGTGCTGTTATTATTCTAGTTTTTAATCTGGTGGGGGGTTTATTCCAGATCAATATTGGTGTAAATGCTATTACGGCGCTTTTAGTTGGCTATATGGGGCTGCCCGGGCTTGCGCTCTTGGTGGCAGTACAAAAATTTTTAGGTTAGCATAGGCAGTAAGGATGGTAAGATGTTAATTTAAGTAAGCCGGTGTACAGAGATAAGGCTTTTGTACACCGGCTTACTATGTTTACGGCAAAATAAAAAAACGCAGATTAAAAAGGAATTTGTTGACGCTTCAATTTAAACAGTGGTATAATCAAAGTTAACAGAATTACCCGTCAAGGGAAAGACTGGCCGATATATTCATATTGTTGTACAGCGGCTCAGATCAGTTAATCTGGGTCTTTAATTTTTTCGGTACAAATTTAGTACTATAAGGGGATAAAATGCGGATTTTGGAAGCATATGTTGGAGAATACGCCAGTGGTAAAAGCGAGAATGCTGTTAATCGCGCCTTAGTTCTGGCTCAGGGAGTAAAACCGGTAACGCTTGTAGATTTGGATTTGGTGGAACCTTTTTACACACTAAGGCCATTAAAGCAGCAGCTGGAATCAGAGGGACTAACAGTAATAGCTTGGGATACTAAAGAAACAGTTGGCCTTGGTGAAGCAGGTATAATCTTAAAGCCGGAGATGCGCTGGGCGCTGCAGAGAAAAGGTCATGTTATTTTAGATGTAGGTTATGGCGTTTCCGGAAGCAAAATTTTTAATCTTTTAGAAGGCTATGCTCAATCATCCTTGTCTGTTTTAGCCGTAATTAATATTGCACGGCCGCTGACTGCCACAGTGGCTGATATTATTGATTATCTGCAAGGTTTCGAACGCATTGATGGCTTAATCAATAATAGTCACTTAGGTAGTGAAACGGATGAAGAAATTATCCGGCAGGGTGTAGAAGTAGTTGCTGAGGTATCTGCCAGAATGGGCATACCTTTTGTAGCAACGGCAGCAGAGGAACGTTTCCGTGCCCAGTTGGGTAAATATGACCAAAGGGGTAATCCCATACGTTACTTGCGCCGCTTTATGGTTGATGCTTTTTGGTAGTAAGGCTCCGCCTTTTATATAAAAGATTTACTAGTATTCGGAGGTGTGCTGGATGACAGATAAACCCATCCAAGGGGAAAAAAGAGTTTTTATGACGGGGAATGAGGCACTGGCCTGGGCTGCATTGGCAGCAAAAGCAGATATTATGTATGGTTATCCTATTACTCCCCAAAATGAAGTAATGCATTATTGGACGCGCTTGGCTCCAAAATACGGAAGGAAGTTTTTGCAGACTGAGGATGAACTTTCAGCTGGTTTTACCACGATTGGAGGAATTTTGGCGGGCAGGAAAGCTTTTTCAGCTACCGCCGGTCCCGGTACAACATTATTTCAGGAGCCCATTTCCATGGCTGAAATGATGCGTATTCCTTTGGTGATGGCCATTATGCAGCGTGGAGGTCCTTCTACGGCAACTGTAATTTATTCGCAGCAAGAAGTTAATATGGTTACATACGGCGGAAACGGTGAAGGCTGGCGTGTGGTTTATTCTACGGCAACACATCAGGAATTATATGATTATTTAATTAAATCCTTTAATACTGCATGGACATATCGTTTTCCCACTTTTGTATTGGCTGATGGTTATCAGGCGAAAATGCGCGAGCCTTTAGTCATGTATGACCCGGAGGAGCGCGGCATGAAAATGGTAGAGGCAACGCCATTTGTAGGTTTGCCCGGTATGCCGGGTAAAGATCGTCCTGCTGCCCACCTGCGAAATACTTTTAGTGTGGAAGAAGAACTTTATGAGGCAATAATACCTATTCACCAAGAGTATGAAGCTATGATTGACCATGTTGTGGAGTGGGAAGAGGAAGATGTGGATGATGCAGAAGTAATAATTCTTTCCCATGGAGTGGTAAGCCGTGCAGCTAAAGCAGCCAAAAACCGCTTGCGGGAAAAAGGTTATAAAGTAGGCTATTTTCGCCCTATCACACTGCGTCCGTTTCCTGAAAAGCAGCTGCAGCGGGTAGCAGCAAAGTGTAATAATTTTCTTTTGGCTGAGTCTGCCTTGGGTCAGCTTGCCCGTTTGGTAAAAGAAGCTCTTTTCAATGTTCCGGTGAATAAGCTGGAAACAATTTATAAGCCAGGTGTTGGTTTTACGGCGGAAGAGTTAATCGAAAAAATAGAAGGCACACGCTAGAAAGGGTGGGGAGAGATGGTCAATAATTTAGCTATGCCTAAATCGTGGAATGCCGATACCAAGCCTCATAAGTTTTGTCCTGGTTGTGGTCATGGCATTACACTTAAAATATTGGGAGAAATAATAGATGAATTGGAGATTCAGGACCGATTAGTTTTTGGTGTTGATATTGGCTGTTCACTGTTAGCCTGGGACTTTTTTAATGTGGATACAGTGCAGACGCACCACGGGCGGACTAACCCGGTCATGGTGGGTATTAAACGTGCTAATCCGGAACTATTATGTATTGCTTACATGGGCGATGGCGGTGGATACGCCATTGGTTCACAACATTTGGTAAACAGTGCTTTTCGCAATGAAAAGATTATGGCAATTGTTATTAATAATTGTAACTATGGAATGACCGGCGGACAGATGGCTCCTACTACTTTACCGGGGCAAAAGACGGAAACATCTCCCTATGGGCGTGATCCTGAAACTATGGGCAGCCCGACCCTTGGTCCGGAGATGGTAGCCGCCATTGCTCCGGCTGGGGCATATGTGGCTCGCGCCAGTATAGCCAACATCAGACAATTAAAACGCTTCCTGAAAAAAGCTGTGGAAAATCAAATTGCCGGTAATGGTTTTTCCTTTGTAGAGGTTTTGTCCAGCTGCCCGACCAACTGGCGGACTAATGCCAAACAAACCTGGGACTATGTGGAAAAAGAAATGTCAAAATACTTTAAAACAGGTGAGTTTCGGACTCCGGATGAAAAGAAGGAGGCGTAGATATGGCACGATTAGTGAAAATTGCAATTGCCGGTGAAGGTGGCCAGGGAGTGCAAGCTATTGGTGATGTTTTGGCTGAGGCCGGTAATGCAGCAGGAAAAGAAGCCCTGTATATTCCTAACTTTGGCGTGGAACAACGGGGCGGAGTGTCGATAGCTTTTGTGCAAATTTCTGAAGAACAAATTGGCTCCCCTAAATTTGCCAGCGGCGATATTGTTATTGCTTTAAGTGAGAGGGCGGTAGCTCGTACTAAACAGTACGTTACAAAAGATACACTTTTTGTGTATGACAGTTCACTGATTACTGCAGATACGTCAAATGGTGACGGTAAGGCAAGTGGAGTGGAGCTGCCACGGGAAGCAAAACAGATTATTGCTATTCCGGCCACTGAGGTAGCAAAGCAGGAGTTAATTCCCAGGGTTTTCAATATGATTGTGTTGGGGGCCACTATTCGTGCTGCTGGAATTATCGATATGCAAACGATACGTGGTGCGCTGGAGCATAAACTAGGGAAAAAATTTGTCGAGAATCCTAAACTGCGTGAGTTAAATTATCAAGCTTTGGATCGCGGTGTTGAGCTTGTGGAAAAAGCGCTGCAGGAGGGAAGATAATGAGTAAAAATTTTCGCAACCTGTGTTTTGAAGGCCCTAAAGGTTACTTTAATATTTCTCCTGACCTTTGCAAGAGCTGCGGTTTATGCAAGGAAAAATGCCCGACAGATGTGCTGGATTGGTCCGAGGAGCTGGGGGTTTATGGTTCCCCTATGATTGAACCGGTGCGTATGGAGCAGTGCACTGCTTGTGGTATTTGCCAAATGGTCTGCCCCGATGCGGCCATATTAATTGAAAAAAAGAAAAAGGCACCCAAAACGGCCTAATTTAAAAAACCCGCTCTTGGCGGGTTTTTTTGCAGGAAAGAAAACCATATTAACTTTGGAAGATGTCTTTCTTGCTGGCAATATTATGCTTTGTTTATACCCGCCTATTATGTTACAATACCGTTAGTTAAAGTATATATTATATGTTTTATACGCAAAAGAAAAGAGGTGGAACCCGTGAGCTGGAAAAAGGGGGATTTGCTCGTAATTGCTGCTGTGCTGGCGGCTGCCTTACTTTTACTGGGAATGAGAGCTTTACCTGCTGCTGCCGAGGAACGGGTACTACAGATAGAGCTTAATGGAGAAAGAATACAGGAAATAGCATTAAAGGAAAATGACGTGCAAACCATTACTATTCCTTTAAGTAAAGGTAATGCTATAGTGGAAATAGAAAACGGACGTGCGCGAATGCTGCCCATGTCAAGGGAACTTTGCCCACAGGGTATTTGTTCGCATGTGGGCTGGGCAGAGAACTCTGGCGATATTATTGTTTGCCTGCCTAACCGTTTAGTATTGACCGTGGTGGGGGGCAGTGTGGAGGATGTGTTGGACGGGGTGACGCAATAGTGGTCGCTAAAGTGATTTTAGTTAGTGCCTGCTTGCTTGGTGTCAATACTAAGTATAATGGTGGAAATAACCTGCATCCTGGTGTATGTGAGCTGCTCGACAAAGCAATGCTGGTGCCTTTTTGCCCGGAACAACTGGGCGGGCTAAGTACACCTCGTGCCGCTACAGAAATCGTGCATGGTGACGGCAATGATGTTTTATCAGGCTGTGCTAAGGTAAAAACAAAGGAAAACCAGGATAGAACAGAAGCTTTTATTAAGGGAGCGCAGGAGTCACTTTATTTAGCTCGCAAGTTGAAGGCAGCAGGGGCGCTGCTAAAAGCACGCAGCCCTTCCTGTGGCAGCGGTTGTATTTATGCAGGGGATTTTTCCGGTGCAGTAAAGACAGGTGATGGTGTAGCTGCAGCTGCTCTCAAACAGGCAGGCTTACCTGTTTTTACGGAGGAGCAGTTTAAGGAATTTAAATGTTGGCTTGACGGCAGGGACAGTTGACACCTGTCCCTCAATTTGTTACGATGAAGCAAATTTAAAAAGGGGGCAGTGTTATGCTACCGGATAAGTTCGGTAAAGAAGGAATTACATTTGATGATGTTTTGCTAATACCGGCAAAATCTAGTGTTTTGCCGTCGGAAGTAGATGTAACGACACAACTTACAAAGAAAATTCGGCTTAATATTCCGTTGATGAGTGCAGGTATGGATACTGTAACAGAAAGCCGTATGGCCATTGCCATTGCGCGTGAAGGCGGAATTGGTGTAATTCATAAAAATATGTCGATAGAAAAGCAAGCGGCTGAGGTGGACAAAGTTAAACGTTCCGAGCATGGCGTAATTACTAACCGCGTTTATTTATCACCTGATCATAAATTAGGGGATGCTG
>JAAZJT010000134.1 GCA_012800215.1 Bacillota bacterium
ATCCGCCTACCGCACGAATGATAATACCCCGCAGCTTAAATCATTCCTTTCCCCTAGGGAAAATTTTTGACCTCAACCTTGTCCTGCCACCTGACTTCGACTGTGCCGCTGCCCCAACCGGTAGTTATAATTGGCTGGCCATCGCTGATATATGTTTCCGTTCTTGGGCTTTCACTGCTTTCATCACGAATAATGACTGTAATTTCTTCACCTTCCGGTATATCTTCAGTCTTAATGCTAATTTTATGTTCTTTCAATTCCGGCTGTTTCGGGCCTTTACTAATAATTAAATCTACAAAATCACCGGCTTGTACTAGTTCATCTGGCTCCGGAAATTGACCACAAACAAGACCTGCACCATAATCATCACTATTTTGCTCACTTACATGGCGTAGTTTTAAACCAAACAAATTCAGCCAACTTTGAGCATCTTCAAGTGTGCGTCCCCGAAGATCCTGTAGTTTAATCGGTTGCCCCCCTTTACTCACACGCAAAGTAACTTTAGAGCCCTTAGGTATTTTGTAACCGGGGCCGGGGTCTTGTGCTATTACTGTTAGCGGCGGTTCTTCGCTGTGCACTTCCACAATTTCGACCTCAAAGCCTTTATTATCCAGAATAAGTGTAGCTTCCCGCTGCATTTTACCCACCACATTTTCAACCTCTACCAATTCTGGGCCGGTGCTGACTGTAAGATCAACAATTCTGTTCTTTTTTACGGTGCGGCCGGCTGCCGGCTCCTGTTTAATCACATGACCGGCGGGAACAGTATCGCTGGGAATTCGTATTTCTACATTAACTTGCAGGCCTGCAGCTGTTAAAATCTCAGTAGCATCTTCCAGCGTCTCACCCTCTACAGAAGGAACATCCACCTCCGGCACAATAAAAGTTTTAAGAATATAATTAATAGAGAATAACAGCAGCAGCATAAGCACTAAACTGCCCGCAAGCAAAGCTAATTTTCTGTTGTTAATTCTCTTTTTTTGCTTTTTCTCCCCGGTTTGCGCCAGACGGCTGCCTCTAATGGGAGCAGGATCAATTGACCTGCGTCCCTCTCGACCCTGCAGCCAGGCAGACAACTCATCTGCCATTTCCCTGGCTGACTGGTAGCGTTTTTCCGGTTCTTTTTGCACTGCCTTTCTAATAATTTGACATAGTGCATCAGGTATCTCCGGGTTAATTTTTTGAGCATCCGGAAAGGGTTCCTGGAGATGTTTTACAGCAATCGAAACTGGCGATTCACCGCTAAAGGGTATTTTCCCTGTTAGCATCTCAAACAGTACAATGCCCAATGAATAAATATCAGATTTTTCCTCCGTCAGCTCGCCACGCGCCTGCTCAGGAGAAAAATAATGTACCGAGCCTAAAATTGCACCGTTATAAGTAACAGTTGAAGCAGTTACCGCCTGTGCAATGCCAAAATCTGTGACTTTAACCCGGCCATCATCGCTAATTAAAATATTATGAGGTTTTACATCACGATGAATAATTCCATGTTTATGAGCATTACTTAAAGCTAA
Source organism: Bacillota bacterium (assembly GCA_012800215.1). GTDB lineage: Bacteria > Bacillota > Dethiobacteria > Dethiobacterales > Dethiobacteraceae > JAAZIQ01. The sequence goes on from JAAZJT010000134.1 coordinate 1,518, forward strand.
AGCTATGTGCATGGCATATTCTGCGGCTGTTCTGAAAGGCAGGCTTCCCTGACTCTCTATTAATTCCTTTAATGATTGCCCATGTATATATTCCATCACAATATAATGAATGCCATTTTCAAAACCAACATCATAAATGCTAACAATATTGGCATGGGATAAACTGGCGGCTGCCTGTGCCTCACGGCGGAATCTGCGCACAAAGTCCTGGTCACTGACATATTCAGGACGTAAAACTTTAACAGTAACATGACGGTTTAGCAGGTTGTCCACTCCTTTGTAGACAAAGGCTGTACCGCCGTCACCAATCTTTTCTACTATTTGATAGCGATTTCCCAGTATTTTCCCAATCATCTCTTCACCTCAAGTCTCACGGCTAGAGCTTAAAAATTATAAACTAAAACTACGGTAATGTTATCAATACCGCCTTTATCATTTGCTGCAGCTACAAGCTCCTGCAATATTACTGCCGGTTCTTTTTTTTGTTCAATAATACTTTTTATCTCCTCGTTACTAAGCATGCCGTATAAACCATCACTGCAAAGCAATAAAAGATCATCCTGCTCAAAATTTAGGGGAATTAAATCAAAATCCGCCACGTCATCGGTACCTAAAGCCCGTGTCAAGACATTGCGCTGCGGATGTCCGTCCCGCTCTTCTTCGCGAATTTGACCTGTTTTAACCAGCTGTGAAACTAGAGTATGGTCCTCTGTAATATGAATTAGCTGTCCATTTCGTAACAAATATGCCCGGCTGTCTCCAATATGAGCCAACCAGCGCTGACCCGCCAGCGATATTAGCAAAGTTAAAGTTGTCCCCATGCCGGCATATTCAGCCTGTTGCCGACTGGCATGAAGGACAGTTTCATTAGCATTAGCTAACATTGCTTGCAGCAGTGGACTAAGATCCTGACTGGCTGCAGCCGCAGATAATAGCACTGTTTTTTGTTTGGCCAAATAATTTTGCACTGCTGTCAAAGCCAGTGAACTAGCTACTTCGCCGGCAGCATGACCACCCATGCCGTCTGCTACAGCGAATACGGCAAGATTATCATCACCGTCGATTAAGTAACTATCTTCATTATTAGGCCTGACTTTTCCCCGATGGCTAATCCCTACAGCCTGCAACCTATTCACCCCTTGTTTTATTCTTGCAAATATTCCTCAGCTGTCCACAAGCCGCCGCAATATCAGCACCCATTTTCCTGCGAATGGTTGCGTTAATGCCATGGCTTTTTAAAACATTCCGAAAAGCAATTACCTTCTCTGGTGGACTAGGCTGCCACTGCATACCTGGCACAGCATTAAAAGGAATTAAATTGACGTGGCAAATTCTGCCTGAGAGCAACTGCGCACATTCGCGCGCATGCTGACTTCCATCATTGACTTCGGCGAGTAAAATATATTCATAAGTAATCCTGCGACCTGTTTTTTCTACATACAGATCACAAGCCGGCAGTAATTCCTCTATGGGATACTTTTTATTAATTGGCATTAAGCGGTTGCGGATTTTATTATTAGGGGCATGTAGTGAAACGGCCAGATTTAAAGGCCAGCCCTTTTCCGCGAGGGCTAAAATTTTGGGGACAAGGCCGGATGTGGACAGTGTAATGTGGCGCAAGCTCATGCCTAATCTTTGTGGATCTTGTACAGCTTCTAAAAAGGCCACTGTGGCTGTCCAATTATCCAGTGGTTCACCGGTTCCCATTAAAACCAAATTCTTAAGCTTTCTTCCCTTGCGCTGCAAAAGATTACGAACCTGTAACACTTGAGCCATTATTTCGGCAGCAGTTAAATTGCGAATAAAACCTGGCTGACCAGATGCACAAAAAGCGCAACCCATACGGCAGCCCACTTGAGTAGATATACAAGCACTATCACCAATATCATAGGGTAGGATAACTGTCTCCACCGTCTGCCCGTCAGCAAGATCTAAAAGCAGCTTTTCTGTGCCATCTGCCGATTTTTGTTTTGCTAACACTTCTAAAAAACCAATATCAACCTGCTGCTCTAGTTTCTGCCGCAAAGACAGGGGCAGGTTAGTCATCTGGGCAAAAGATTCTGCACCTTTATGCCAGAGCCAATCTAAAATTTGTGCGGCCCTGTATGCAGGCTCACCCATTATTTCCATCAATGCTGCAATTTCAGCAGGCGTCAGTGCCAGCAAATTTGTTTTCACACTTACACGTCCTTAACGGGCATTCTTTTCAGAAAAATATGGATTATCTTTTGCTAGCGCAAGTATATCAAAAGAGGTATAAAAAATCAATAAAAAGCAGCCGTAAGCGCATTTAACCTTTAACTTTTCCAGAATGTGTTTTTTGCAGTTTAGCTATAAAAAAGCCATCAACCTGATGTAAGTGGGGGTAAAGATGTATCCCTCTGCTGCCCATTGAATCTGCCCATGACGGCGGTAATGCAGAAGAAAAGTTTAGCGGTACAAACTCAGGATGTGTTGCTAAAAATCTTTCAATCTGCCCGTTAGTTTCTTCCGGTTCATTGGTACAAGTACTATAAACAAGCATTCCTCCCGGTTTAAGAGCAGTTGCTGCTGCGTTAATTATCTGGCTCTGTATCTGCGAAAGCGCTTCAATATCTTTTTCCTGCCGGCGCCACTTTATATCCGGCTTACGCCAGATAACTCCCAGTCCTGAACAGGGAACATCTATGAGGATTTAATCAAATTTTTCACGGTTTTGTGGGCAAAATCTAGCTATATCAGCACATTTTGTTTCTATAATCTTTATTCCCAGTCTCTTGGCAGCAGCCTCAACTAAAGCCAGGCGGTGTTCATAAAGATCGAGCGCAATGATCTGGCCTGTATTATTCATTAGCTGAGCAAGATGTGTTGTTTTACCCCCAGGAGCACTGCATCCATCTAATACTTTTGCACCTGGCATTGGCTGCAAAATATGTGACGTTAGCATGGCACTTTCGCCTTGAATCTGGAATAAGCCAGAGCGGTAAGCAGAAAGTGCTCCAAGTTTTCCTCCTTTTTCCACCACAAGACCATCGGGAACTATGCTGCTGGGAGCAGCTGTTATTTTTTCTTGTTCTAAACTGGCTATTAGTTGCAAACTGTCTGTACGTAGAGTATTAACGCGTATCGAAGTAGGTGGTGTTGTATTATTAGCCACCAGTAGTTTTTCAGTTTCTGCTCTGCCCAGGCGTTTTAACCAGCGCTTCACCAGCCAGGGAGGATGGGAATAACGGAGTACTAAATAGTCAAGAGGATTTTTTTTGGCATCAGGCCAAGCTAAAGTATCTTTTTTTCGAATGGCACCGCGCATTACACCGTTGACAAAAGAAGCTAAAGCTCTTTTCTTTCCCTTTTTTATTAGCTCAACTGTTGAGTACACAATGGCCGGCGCCGGAATACGGTCTAAATAAAAAAGCTGATAAAAACCAATGCGCAAAGCATGCAAAACAGGCCGATCCAGCTTTTGAGCCGGCCGACCTGTTATTTGTTTAATAAGCCAGTCTAGAGTTAACTGATAGGTAATAACACCATAGGTAATTTCAGTAGCTAACTTCCTGTCTCGTGAATCCATGGTATAAGCAGAAAGCACTTCAGCTAAGGCTAAATTAGCATATGCCCCTTCTTCTGCTACCTTTGTCAATGCATATAAGCTGGCTTCCCGGGCATTTATTTTCCTTCTTTTGGTCATCTTATCTTCTCCGGTCCCGCAGAATTAACAAGCGTATCAGCTGCGTTATAGAAACAGCAGCAGCTGCTAAATATGTCAGTGCTGCGGCATTTAAAACTTCCTTTGCTGGCTGTACTTCGTCAGGTGCCAAAAAACCGCGTCCGGCAAGAAGTGCAATAGCCCTACTGGAAGCATTATACTCAACGGGCAAAGTTACCAGTTGAAAAAGCACAGCAAACGCAAAGAGGAAAATACCTACTGTCATCAGTTGGTGCAATCCGCCGAAAAACAAGCCGATAAAAAAGAGCGGAAAAGCCGCGCGTGAGCCGATATTAGCTAAGGGAAAAATATTATTACGGAAGGCAAGCGGGATATAACCTTCCGCATGCTGCAAAGCATGACCTGTTTCGTGTGCAGCAATACCTAAAGCTGCCAACGAAGTACTCTGGTAAACTCCGGCGGAAAGGCGAATAACACGAGCTCTGGGGTCGAAATGGTCAGCTAGATGACCATGTACCTGCTGTACGGGGATATCATACAAACCTGCCTCATCTAATAAACGCCGCGCCACCTGTGCACCTGTCATACCTGAGCGGGCATAAACGCGTGCATAACGGTGGTAAGTTGACTGTACACGGCTTTGTGCCCACATGGTAAAGAATAATGCCGGTAGGATAATAAACCAAGTTGTGTCATAAAATGGCCACCACATAGTCTTCCCTCCCTAAAATCGTATTGAGGCCATCAGCTTTAAACTGCTTCAGCAATAAAAAATAAAATCGCTTTCTCCACTTCTGCCAAATCAACCTGCGTATTAAAACAAGGCCCGTTAGGTTTATCATTTGTAACACCTAAAACGGGTAAAGGAATGCAATCAAGAATACCGCTAGTCAAATCTCTTTCACATGCTACTGCCACAATAGCCTGTGGCTGTATTTTTTTCACTGCTTCCCTTGCTATTGTACCTCCGGTAGCAATTTTTACATATACACCATAATGATTACAAAGATTGAGAATTCCGCCTACTGGACAATTCCCGCAGCGGACACAATTCTCAGTGCGGGTAGTGATGCGCTTTGAACATTCTACTGCCTGCAGGCAGTGTGGCAACAGCACAAGTACCTTTTCAGGCTTTAACCTTCCCTGTTTAGATCTTACCAACTGGTTGTTTACTTCAACAAAAGAACATTGTATTTTATCCTGAGCTATTTTAAAAATTTTCCCCAACCAGATTACAACTGGATAAAGTAAGGAAAAAGTATAGTTCATCGGCTTATGCAGAAAGACAACATCTTTTTCTGAAAGCAATGATAAGACAATACCAAAAAAACCAGCTGTTACAACTGCTAATCCCACTAGAATAAATGCTACAGTGATAAAGAGAAGGTAGCGAAAAGCACCGGCATCGTGTTGAAAGAAAGAGAGCCAAATATAAATAAGCACGCCAGATAAGAAAATCATGGTACCAGCTAATAGGCCAAGATAAAGACGTTTTTTTGCCATCACACCATCTCCTTAACCCATATAACAAATATATTAACCAAGCACAGTACCAAGAGAGATGTGACGGCCGCGCAGGAAAGCATCTGCAGACATTATTTTTTTACCTTGAGGCTGCACTTTAGTTATCAGGTATGAACCGTCAGCTGTTGCAACCAAAATGCCGGCAGAGCTTTGTGCCAAAACAGAACCACAGGGGTGACCTTGCTGCTTACTGGGCTGACCCTCCCAGATTTTTAAGCGGGCACCATTTAACTCAGTATACGCACCCGGCCAAGGGTTCATACCTCGTACCTGATTATGAATTGCTTCACTTGTATTGCACCAATTGATTTTCTCATCATCTTTCTTTAAGGGTGGTGCATAAGTTGCCAATCTCTCATCTTGCTGCTGAAACTGTGCTGTGCCTTTATTTATCTTCTTTATGGCCACAATTATTAATTCAGCTCCCAAAGCTGCCAGTTTATCGTGCAAAAGCCCTGCAGTATCATTGCTGTCAATGGGAACAGCCTGGGATAGTACTATATCGCCTGTATCCATACCGCTATCCATTCGCATAATGGTAATTCCACTCTCCTCATCACCGGCCATGATGGCCCGATGGATAGGTGCAGCCCCGCGGTGACGGGGCAATAAAGAAGCATGGATATTAAGCGCTGCCTTATGCGGAATTGCTAAAACTGCAGGCGGCAGAATTTTTCCATAAGCACATGTTACTATATAATGCGGCTGTAGTGCTTCCAGCCAGGTGATAAATTCTCTTTGGCGCAGATTTAGGGGTTGTTTAACAGGAATACCCATCTGCTGTGCAGCAACCTTTACAGGAGGTGCAGTCATTTTTCTGCCGCGGCCAGCAGGTTTGTCCGGTTGGGTAATAGCAGCAAGTATTTCGCAGCATTCGTGTAATGCAGAAAGCGCCGGCACTGCAAACGCTGGAGTACCCATAAAAACCAGGCGTGTTTTTTTCATGTAAAGATCACCTACATTATTCCTTAGTTTCTATTTCTACAAAGCGGCTGACTCTATCGACAAAAAGAATGCCGTCCAGATGATCTATTTCGTGCTGCAGTGCTCTTGCCAATAACCCGGTGGCCTGCAGTTCTATAGTTTCTCCTGTAGGAACCAGCGCTTTAACTGTTACCGATCCAGCTCTTTCCACTTCGCCGGCAACCCCGGGAAAGCTTAAGCAGCCTTCAATAGCAGTCTCCCTGCCGCTGCGTGCAATAATTTCCGGGTTAATTAATTTCAGCAAATTATTTTCATCAGCCACATCAATTACTACCAGTCTTTTGGCTATACCTATCTGCGGTGCTGCCAAACCTACGCCATTGGCATCATACATTGTTTCCGCCATATCATTAAGGAGTTTGATAAT
>JAAZJT010000135.1 GCA_012800215.1 Bacillota bacterium
CACATTCACCTCTTTCCGTTGCAGTGACATTAAGCGCAAGTTATTTTTTTCACAATTTAATTGCTATATTCTTTATTTTTACTCATTTTCCTGCTACTTTGGGAAATATTATTTTTACAACCACCCGGTAAAATTGTCAATGATTTGTCTTTTGTGTACATTTTGTGTTAAAATGAGAAGGTTTTTTGAAACTAAGGGCAGAATATAAAAGTGAACTATTTATCAAATCATATACTACAGGAGGGCCTATGAATAAAAAGATTTTTTTACTACTTACAATAGTTGTAATGGCTGCCTTTGCTTGGTATGTTAAGACTACAGTACTTGTACCACCGCAATCGGTAGCCGGTCCTAGACTTGTCAGTCATCGCGCTAATCAATACGATGAAAGTTGCACCACATGCCATGCAAAAGTTGCGGACTGGCATAAGGAAAATTTCGGAGTATTTTCAGATGATAATTGTATGGATTGTCATGGTGGCGCACCCAACACACCTCATCCAACTGATGGCACCTATAGCGAATGTTTAACTTGCCATGAAGCAATAGTAGCCACACATGATGAAATGTTTCCTTACGAAAATACAACCTATGATGATTGTCTAGGCTGTCATATAGCAGAATAATAGTTTAAAAAATCGGCACAATGTGCCGATTTTTTGTTAGTCGTATTTTTTACATAATAAGTGTCTAAGACTGGCGCAGAAACCGCTCCCGCTTCATATGCTAATGTAACAAAAAAAGTTGGAGTGGTATTATGATTTTTCAAGAAGTACACTGGATACGTGAGCACAGCAATAAAATTGCACCCTTGCTGCGGAAACAGCTGTTATCACTATATCGACCCGCCCGCTATACACCTTGCTTTGTAAATAAATTTTACAGTTCAGTAATACAAAAATGGCGCAAAATCCCGGTTATAGTACAACTAGATAAAAGTGCCTTCAGCAAACAATGTGTTAACGCCATTAGTCAGGAAACCGGCTGTCCGATTCAGAAGGATCTTTCTTTATTAAATGCTTTTGCCACCAAAGTAAATATTAATACTCTAAAAGCTCTGCTGGAAAACAAAGATGTTGTTCGTGTTTGGTACGATGAAGATTTGCGTGCCATTCTGGATATTGCTTCCCCAACTGTAGAGTCCAGCACAGCGTGGGAATATGGTGTAACTGGTAAAGATGTGACTCTAGCCATTATTGATACCGGCGTCTATAACCATCCTGATTTAAACGGCCGTATAGTTGGCTTTAAAGATTTTGTAAATAACAAAACACAGCCCTATGATGATAATGGTCATGGTACACATGTGGCAGGTTGTGCGGCCGCCAGTGGACAGCAATCCGGCGGCAAATATAAAGCACCTGCGCCACAAGCCAATATTGTCGGGGTAAAAGTGCTTAACAAATCTGGTTCAGGCTCCCTGAGTACTGTGATTCAAGGTATCCAATGGTGTGTTGAAAACCAGGCAAAATATAAAATAAGAATCATCAACTTATCCCTTGGCAGTGAATCATACCAATCTGCTTATGATGATCCTGTCTGTTTTGCAGTGGAGAAAGCCTGGGATGCTGGCCTAATAGTCTGTGCAGCCGCCGGGAATAACGGTCCCGACTCACGAACCATTAACTCGCCTGGCAATTCTCCTAAAATTATTACTGTCGGCGCCATTGATGATCGTAACACCAGTCAAACTAGCGATGATCTACTAGCCGGCTTTTCCAGCCGCGGTCCCACATCTGATAACCTGGTAAAACCCGATGTGGTAGCACCAGGAGTTAATATTGTTGCTTTACGCTCACCAGGTTCCTTTCTTGATAAACAAAATAAGAGTGCCCGCACCGCAGGAGAATATTTATCGCTCTCCGGCACATCCATGGCCACGCCCATTTGTGCAGGCGTAATTGCTCAACTACTGGAAGTAGAACCAATGCTAACCCCAGATAGCGTTAAAAGTATATTGAAAAATACTGCACTGCAGCTCCCAGACTATAGTGAAAATGAACAGGGAGCGGGCATAATCAATGTTGAATTAGCAATACAAAAACTCAAGCAATAATAAACTTGTTAATGGCAATAGCACACATTAGTGTGTTATTGTTTATTTTTTATCGGCTTTTAATTCTGCGACCTTATTCGCAAACCAAGCGGTATGTAAATCTTCATCAATAAGGTTATCCCATAGTATGTTGAACAATTCTTCATCTTGACCTACACGTAGCAGAAAATCCTTATAATCTTTCATTGCCTTCTCTTCCAGTTTAATATTTGCCTCTAAAAGCGCTATTAAACCTGCCTTGCCTGTAAGATGCCCGGCAGTGATACCAGTCAGTGGTGCAATTTTTTCACCAAGCATACTGGGCGTGCCGCCCAAATCTCTAATTTTGCGCGCTATATTTTCTACATGTCCCTGTTCTACTTCAGCCACGCGCTGCAGCGCTTTTTTTATATATATATCATCAACTTGTTCGCTCTGTGCAGTATATAATTGCACCTGATTATTCTCAAGAAAATAAAACCAGTTGAGTTTATTAATTATATCTTTTCTTTCCATGTTCTCACATCCTGTTATGATGTTTCGTTAGTTCTATTTCCTAAAATATACTTTTACTATTTCCACAAAAGATTTTTTTATCACATTATTGTTGCTTCCCATCTTTAAGCTCTAACAGCTTTTTTCGAAAATCACTGCAGAATATTGTGGCAGTAGTTGATTAGGGTTATAATATGTATTATGAGAAATACTACACAAAAGGTCTTTTTAAATAGGTAAAAAAGTATAGGGATGTGAAAGATGGAAATTAAATCATTTAAAAAACTGAAACTTTATGGATTTAATAACTTAACAAAGTCACTAAGCTTTAATCTGTACGATATCTGTTATGCCAAAACCCCTGAGGATCGTCGCAGATATATTGAATATATTGATGAGCAGTATAATGCAGAACGCCTTACCTCTATTCTTACAAATGTTTCAGAGATTATTGGCGCAACTATCTTAAATATTGCCAAGCAAGATTATGACCCACAAGGAGCTAGCGTTACCATTTTGATTGCTGAAGGTCATGAGTATACGGAGCAATCAGAACATGAATCACCAGGCCCCCTTCCAGGGTCGATAGTGGGCCATTTAGATAAAAGCCACATTACTGTTCACACTTATCCTGAAAGTCATCCTGATGACGGTATAAGTACTTTCCGTGCAGATATTGATGTGTCTACCTGTGGTCATATTTCTCCATTAAAAGCTTTAAATTATTTAATCCATAGTTTCGAATCCGATATTATTACTATTGATTATCGGGTACGCGGTTTTACACGGGATGTCAATGGCAAAAAATATTTTATAGATCATAAAATTAATTCCATCCAAAATTATATACCCGGCAGTACTAAAGAAAAATATCAGGCCATTGATGTTAATGTTTATCAGGAAAATATTTTCCACACAAAAATGATACTCAAAGAATTTGATTTAGATAATTACTTATTTGGCATCTCCAAAAAGGATCTCTCCCCTGGGCAAAGGCGGAGAATAAAACAACGCCTGAAAAAGGAAATGCTGGAAATCTTTTATGGGCGTAATATAACTAGAGTATAAAAAGGCGAATAAACCGCCTTTTTACTTTTATTTAATTTGTCTGTTCACGTACTTCAACCTTTATTTCATATTGACTGGAAGCATCAAGTACCCTTGCCAATCTGGCCAAACGATTAGCAAGAAGATGTCCGTTAAAACAGCCGTTAAAAACTATATAAAATGAAGTATTTTCTTTTTTATCTTCTATAACCTCTGCTGAAACTTCCGGAACTATTTCTGCAGCTACTTCTTCTTTTGCATCTACTTTTTCTTCAGTTTCTTTTTTCTTTCTTCTGCCCCGCGGTTTGGTTTCAATACCCAGGGATTTTAATACCTCACTGTAAAATTTTTTTCTAGAAATCTTCATGTCACGGATAATATTATTGGTGCCAATTTCCTCTCGCCATTTTGTCATAAGTACAACTTGTTTCTCTATGGGCAGTTCCTTAAATTCCTCATAGGGCAGCACTTTGTCTTCATACATGTTATAAACTTTCACCTCACTATTTTTCATATACTCCTTTTTTGCTTTGCCACTTAAAAAGTCTACAGGAGTCATTACAGCACCCTTACGACCTGTGCGCGAGGCTCTGCCGCGCACACCACTTAAATTTTTTTTGCTCGTGGAAGCATTAAAAATAAGTTCTGCTTCAGTTGGCTTTAATTCTTCAGGTAGGTATATATCCTTGCTCATTCTCTCACCTATTCTTTAATATTAAATTATTATGATCAAAACCAATACATTTATTCTCGTTGATGGAGACTAGAAACAAACATTTAACCACATATTTAGTTTTTATTTATAGGAGAAAAGTTGGCATAAAAAAGAGGCACAAAAGTACCTCTTAATAGTTAGGTAATATATGGATGTTGTTCACCGCGGGAGCGCATAGGAACCATCCACGGTGCCGTCACAGCATCCTGCTTATCAGAAATTCTTCTGTACATTAATTCATAGTATTCACGGATCATCCTGGTAGCCGAAAACTTAAAATGCGACATATCAATACTAGCACGCATCATATCCTGCCAACGTTCCGGCTGCTCATAATAAGTTGGTATTACTTCATCAAACAGTACTCTGTAGAGAGCTTGTAAATCTTCTTGATTCTGTTGGTGCGGGTCAATATGGCGGTGATGAGTATCAAGCAGCCATCCGGAAATTCCATGCTGAGGCCCCTCCCCAACCCAACCATCGACGACACTCAAGTTTAGCACACCATTCATAGCAGCCTTCATGCCAGAAGTGCCTGAAGCCTCCAGGGGACGCATGGGATTATTAAGCCACACATCGCAACCCTGAATTAACAATTGAGCAATTTCCATATTGTAATTCTCTAAAAAAACAACTGCATCTTTATATTTGCGATCCATTCTTACTAAATCCTGTATGATTCGTTTTCCCTCATCGTCATTAGGATGGGCTTTGCCTGAAAAAATGAGCTGTAATTTACCTTCCTTTAATAAAGGATCAATTGCCTCCGTATTGCGGAAAATCAGGTCAGAGCGCTTATAGCCCGCTGCTCTGCGGGCAAACCCGACAATTAAAGCATTGACATTAAGCCTGGCATCAGTATGTTTTTGGGCATAATCAACTAATTTTGCTTTAAGCTGTAAGTGTGGTTTCCATAAATTGCTTCCTGCTCGAAAAGCATGATGTATCTCCCTAGCCTGCCAGGTAGGTACATGGACACCATTGGTAATAGAAATAATGGGGCCGGTGTCTGATACATGGCGCCACATCGAGCGGGCAGTGTGACCATGTAAATTAGAAACGGCATTAGCTACCGCACAAAGGCGTAAAGCTGCCTCCGTCATATTAAAGGGGTTTCCGCCTAATCGTGCCATTTGCTCATATGATAATCCATTATAGGCACCCATATGTTGTAGTTCACCATGGTCATGCTTCTCATTCCCTGCTTCCACCGGAGTATGTGTAGTAAAAACAACTTGCCGGCGTGTTGCCTGTAAAGCATCCTCAAAGGACATCCCATTTGCTATTTTTTCACGGATAAGTTCAATGCCCGCCAGGACAGCATGTCCTTCATTAAAGTGATACACATCAACATCAATATTTAAAGCACGCAGTAAGCGCACACCGCCAATACCCAACAGTATTTCCTGGGCAATGCGTTCGTGTGTTCCACCGCCATAAAGCTTATCGGTAATCCAGCCATGTTCACTGCCGGGAAAATTAGTATCTAAGAGATAAAGGGGAGCATTGCCGTATTGATCAACCAGGCGAACCCTGGCAGTAACTTCTTTTCCTTCCACTTCTACTTTGACTGTAATACCTGTATCTTTAACAAAATCATAATCAAAGTTTGGATAATTATCATATGGCCAACCATCTTCACCAATAAACTGCTCTGTATAGTCTTGACGCCATAAAATGCCTATTCCTACCACAGGCAAATTTAAATCCGCGGCTGCTTTCAAGAAATCCCCGGCCAGAATACCCAAACCACCTGCATAGATGGGCAATTTTACGTCAAGACCATATTCCATACAGAAGTAAGCGACTTTTGGTAGTTTAGTCTTCTCTAACATTTCATCCGGCTATACCGGTCATCACCATCCTTTTTTTAACCTTCTAGTTTATTTTGCACCAAGTAAATGAAAGAATATACTCTTAACGCAAACATTAGCTATTTAGCAGAATATAACAAAATATATATTAAGAAAAAGCAAAGGAGTTTAAAATGGCCTATATTCCCTTAATAATAACATCTATACTTTTTCTGATTGGCGTGATTGGAACAGTCCTCCCCGTTCTGCCTGGAGCAGTGTTAATATATGGTGGTATGATCCTTTATGGTTTTATGACTGATTTTAGTACCCTTACCACTAACTTTTTTTTACTACAAGGCTTGGCACTGCTCTTAATCTTTGCTGTTGATTTTTTAGCGACAGCGGTAGGAACAAAGAAGTTTGGCGGAAGTCGTAGATCTGCCTTTGGGGCAACACTTGGCACACTGCTTGGTCTGTTTTTGTTCCCGCCTTTTGGCATTATTCTAGGGCCGTTTCTGGGAGCTGTTGCAGCAGAATTACTTTCTGGCAAAAAATCAGAACATGCGATACGCGTAGGTATCGGCACACTAATCGGGTTGCTTGGAGGTACCATTCTAAAACTATTGATTGAAGCAGTTATGATTATTAGTTTTTTTCTTGCTATTTAAGGAAAATGCTTCGTCTAAAATAACTACTCACATTTATGCCGTTTGCCAAAAAAGTTTATTAGTGCTATACCGGCAACAAAACCGCCAATATGCGCCCACCAAGCAATGGCTACTTCTACTCCAAGGCTGGTAAAACCGGAAAATAATTGCAGAAAAAACCAGAAACCCAAGAAAATTACGGCCGGCACCTCAGTAACGGTAAGGAGAATAAACATTGGAATAATAGCCAGAACTCGAGCATGCGGACAGCTGATCAGATAAGCACCGAGAACTCCCGCAACTGCGCCACTGGCGCCAATAATTGGTATACGGCTGGTTGGATCCAAATATACCTGAAGCAAACCAGCTAAAGTGCCCATCAGGAGATAGAAAAAAAAATATTTAACATGCCCTATTCTGTCTTCAATATTATCACCAAATACCCAAAGATATAGCATATTGCTGCCGATATGAAGCCAACTTGCGTGTAAAAACTGATAACTAATTAATGGCGTTACCGCCGCTAAAAGATTTTTATTCATGATACTGGTGGAATAACGCAGTGGAATCAAGCCATAGTTAGAAATAAATATTGCCAGTTGTTCATTCGTTAAAGCTAGCTGTCGAATGAAAATAAAGATATTGAGTAAGATAAAAAAAGTATTAACATAGGGAAAAACCCTTGTTCTGGGAGAATCTTTTAAGGGAATCAATTAATCCGCCTCCTAGTGCTAATAATTTCATTTGCAAATAAAATAGCATGCTGACCATATATATGTCTAGCATGCTTTTTCTCGTCTCACTTTATGCGAGTGCACCAGATATACCTGCTTCAGAAAAGCTAGCCATTTCATGAACAATTTTTAAAGCAGCATCAACCATTGTCATCGCTAAAGCCGTTCCTGTCCCTTCACCTAAGCGCATTTTCATATGTAAAAATGGTTCTAAGTTTAATAAGCTTAGAGCAGCTGCATGACCTGGTTCCTCAGATAAATGTGAAGCTAACATATATTCAGCAGCGTGGGGATGCAGATTGGCGGCGATTATAGCAGCAGCACTGGAAATAAAACCATCTAGCAACACCGGTACCCTATTTGCTGCTGCAGCCAACATCACCCCAGCCATACCTGCTATTTCAAATCCTCCCAGTTTAGCCAGGACATCCAGAGCATCACGAGGATCAGGTTTATTAATCTTAATTGCTTTTTCAATAACATTTATTTTACGCTGCAGCCTTTGATCATCAAGCCCTGTTCCACGTCCGCAGACATCTGCTACACTGCAGCCTTTATATAAAGCAGTAATAGCCGCACTAGGTGTAGTGTTGCCAATACCCATTTCACCCGTGCCAAAAAGACCTGTTCCTTCATCAATAAACTGCTGGGCTATTTCTATACCGACTTCCAAAGCAGCTACTGCTTGTGTTTTGGTCATGGCAGGTCCACAAGCCATATTAGCAGTACCAAATGCTATTTTGCGATTAATTAAAATTGGATGCTCCGGCAGATCTGCCGCCACGCCAATATCCACCACAATTAATTTTGCACCGGCATGGCGAGCAAGGACATTCATGGCTGCTCCACCAGTTAAAAAGTTTAAAACCATTTGTGGCGTAACTTCTTGCGGATAAGCCGAAACACCTTCCGCTACTACACCATGGTCACCAGCCATTAGAATAGAGGTTTTCTGTGGTAAAGACGGTTTAACATTTCGTGTGATACCCGCCACCTTTCTGGCAATATCCTCCAAGACACCTAAACTGCCTATAGGCTTTGTTAAACTGTCTAAATATTTCTGCGCCTCCTCCTCCTTACACTTGTCGACAGGTGTAATACGTGCTAAAGTACTCTGCAGTTTCTCCATACAATATCCCTCCTTTTTTTAATAAAAAAAGTCCTCAAGTTCAATACTTGAGGACTTTACCATCATCCCAGTTTTTTTCATTCTGTGGCAGGTCTCCTGACTTCCGGATCATTGTCCTCGCCTCCTTCCCATCTGCAGACAGTGGTCATGGCGATTCCTAACCGGTTACAGTGGCGGGTCCGTTCGGGAGTTGCACCCGATTCCCTATTCTCCGCTATGCGGCACCACAAAACAATATTTTTTTTTAATTATAAAATTTTCCTTTATTATTGTCAATCTTTTTGTACGACCTTTTTGTGGCTGTTTTATAAACAAGTAGAGATACAACCCTACGCTAATCTTTAATATATTTGAATAAAAGATGCTGCTTCAAAAGCATATAGGTAGGCAGCTTTAACAGGTGATTTAAGAATAGTCTCCACTGCTCGTCCGTAATAAACAAGCTGCAAATAATAACGTTGTTTTAATTCCTCCATCCCTCCCTTAGGGAGACGGTCAGTTTTATAATCTATCAGTATAAAACCATCTGCCTGAGGTATGAGCAAATCAATAATTCCCTGTATAATCACATAATCATCACTATTACTCGGTACTGCGGCAACTTCGGCAGCAGGTAATGCCAATGTGAAGGGCCATTCTCGCAATATCTGCTGCTTTTGTGCCAAGACCAGTTGCCCTATGCTGGAGTCAAAAAAAGCACTTATTTTAGCAGGCTCCAGTACATTTAGTTCATCAGCAGACAATATTCCTATCCCAACTAAGCTCTGCAGCTGGTCACTTATCCCTTGCTCATCACAAGGCAAATTTAAGTCAAGATATTGCAAAACAGTATGATAAAGCAAACCTTTCTCCAGTGATGTGGCAGCTTTTTTTTGCGCAAAAACCGGTTTAGGCCAGGACATGGACGAATAGATTACTGTCTCATCTCCAAAATGATCTTGCTTTGCAAAACGGCGTTTAATTTCTGTGACGGATAGTTTTGCCGGAACAGAGGACAACTCATTAGGATATTTATAAAATAAATTTTCCTTTACTTTTCGCGCTACTTCAGGATCCACCTCCACAGGCAGTGGTCTAAGGGATAAAACAGCATCTTTGAACTGTTTTTCACACTCTTGCACATTTACTGCAGCATTTGTTGGTTTTTCCAAACATGTCAGGCGAAAGGCGCCTTCTGCCTGCAAACAGTCATTTTCCTTACCTGAAATATCAGGGTGCTTGCCAAGAGCTCTTCCCAGCCATTCCAAATAATTTGTGGCTTTGCTAACATAGTATGTTGGTACTTTTGCTAAAAAATCAGTTTCCTGCCATTCGGCCAAAGCTGCTGCTAATTTATTTTGGGAACCGATCAGAAACAGCTTTTCCCGTGCCCGCGTTAATGCTACGTACAAAATCCGCATTTCTTCAGCTCTCGTTTCAGCCTCTCCTACTAAGCGCAGTGCTAAGTAGGGCAGTGAAGGATAACGAACTTTTTCTTCAGGACAGACTACAAGTGGTGCTATGCCATAGTGGCGGTGCATCAAAAGTTCCGCCCTTAAATCCTGGAAATTAAATTTTTTACCCAGATCACATAAAAAGACAACAGGAAATTCCAACCCTTTAGACTTATGAATACTCATAATACGTACTACATCTTCATTTTCGCCTAAACTGCGAGCTGTCCCCAAATCCTCACCTGCAGCGCGCAGCTGCTCTATAAATTGTAAGAAGCGAGTTAAACCTTGCCGGGAAAAACGGTCGAATTGACGTGCCCGAGAAAAAAGTGCCCGCAGATTTGCCTGCCTACTTAATCCGTCCGGCAACCCAGCCACATAATCAACATAGCCGGTTTCGCGGTACAATGCAGCTATTAAAGCTGCCAATTTCTCCCGCCGTGCTAAACTGCGCCATTTTTCTAATTTTTGTAGAAAAGCCGTTATTGCCTTTGACAGCTTTGGTATTTGTGCAGCCGCAGTCGCCTGTAATGCCTGCCAAAAATCAACATCGTTACCACCGACCTTACGGATAACAGCTAAATCTTCAAAGGAAAAACCTACAAAAGGTGACCTTAAAACGGCTGCCAGGGGTATATCTTGCCGTGGATTATCCAGCACCTTTAATAAAGAAAGCATTGTCTCCACTTCAGTGGCCGCAAAATATCCACTGGACAGATCAGCAGAGGCGGGAATATTGTAACGTGATAGAATTTCCACCAGGTAATTAGCACGTTAAGCTGTGGAACGTA
>JAAZJT010000136.1 GCA_012800215.1 Bacillota bacterium
AAAAAATCAGTTCATAAAAACCGCCCTCTGGGCGGTTTTCTACTGCAAAAAACTGTTTTAGTAAGGCCGGTTTTGCGTATAATGTTGGGGTATAAGTTAAAGGGTAGTATAGCATTAACTTGTTTTAGCTTACTAATTGTAATATGATGTTATTGCGTGAAAAAAATAGGTAAGTGATTAAGCTAAATCAGCGTTAATTTTTCATTATTTGTTTGGAAAGCCAAGCTTGTGGAGGTGTTTTAATGCGCGAAAAATATGATGTGGCAATTATCGGCGGTGGTCCTGCTTCAATTTATGCTGCATATGAACTGGTAACAAAGTACCCTGGGCTCAGTGTGGCTATTTTCGAAGCCGGCAATGATATCTATAAGCGCAGCTGCCCCATTGCCGCCAAGAAAACTGAACACTGTATTAATTGCCCAACTTGTGATGTAATGCGTGGCTTTGGCGGTGCCGGAGCTTTCTCAGATGGAAAATATAATTTTACAGCCGAATTTGGTGGCTGGTTAAATGAATACTTGTCAGCAGAAGAAGTTTTGTCCCTAATTAATTATGTGGACGAGATTAATCGTTCTTACGGGGCACCAGCAGAAAGCTATGGCAGTGAAAACAGTGAACTGGCAAGAAAGGCGATAGCTGCTGATTTGCACCTTTTAAGTGCTAAAGTCCGCCACTTAGGCACGGAAAATAATCTGCGGATTTTGCAGCAACTATATGATTTTTTGCGTATAAACTGTCAGATCCACTGCAATACCCTTGTAACCGAAATTAACCCTCAACCAGCCGGTTTTACTTTACAGTTAGCTAACGGTGCAGAAGCAAACTGTACCTATTTAATTGCTGCACCGGGGCGTGCCGGTTCGGAATGGTTTGCCCATCAATGCCAGAAATTAGGCTTATCGCTCTTTAACAACCAGGTCGATGTGGGGGTACGGGTAGAAATTCCTGCCATTGTTTTTCAGCACATTACCGATGAAGTTTACGAAGCCAAATTACTTTATCGCACAAAACAGTATGGTGATTTAGTCCGCACTTTCTGTATGAATCCCTATGGTTATGTGGTGGCAGAAAATACAGATGGTATTATAACTGTCAATGGACATAGCTACCGGGATAAAAAGCTGCACAGTAAAAATACAAATTTTGCCCTCTTAGTCAGCAATCGTTTTACGGAACCTTTTAACGAACCCCATCAATATGGTAAACGTATCGCTTC
Organism: Bacillota bacterium; assembly: GCA_012800215.1. Lineage (GTDB taxonomy): Bacteria > Bacillota > Dethiobacteria > Dethiobacterales > Dethiobacteraceae > JAAZIQ01. The sequence continues at coordinate 1,217 of JAAZJT010000136.1, forward strand.
TTTTTCTAACCTGTTAGGGGGTGGCGTACTGGTACAACGCTTTGGTGATTTAATTAAAGGCCGCAGAACTAATGCTCACCGCCTTTCGCAAAGTTTTACCCGTCCCACCTTACAGGCAACACCTGGTGATTTAAGCTTAGTTTTGCCGAAACGCCATTTGGACAATATTATTGAAATGATTTATGCGCTGGATAAAATAGCGCCAGGTATGGCTAATAACGATACTTTACTCTATGGGGTTGAGGTTAAGTTTTACAGCTCACGCCTATGCCTCACTAATCAATTAGAAACAGAGATACCTAATATGTTTGCCATTGGCGACGGTGCCGGTATAACACGGGGCTTATCACAGGCTAGTGCCAGTGGTGTTTATGTGGCACGTATTATTGGTGAACGCACAAAGCAAGCAGATTAATGCTGCACCGAGACAAATCGGGCAGTGCTGCTTAACCTGCTGTAAGGTTTTTCTAGCCTTATGGAGCAGTTTATGGTATAAGTTTAGCAAGGGATTTTCCCTGCTCTTTGAAAACCGGGGATAAGGAGTGGATTTATTAATGAAATACGTAGTAGTGTTAGGCGATGGCATGGCAGACTACCCTATAGCAGAATTGGAAGGCAGAACGCCGCTGCAGGTCGCGGAAAAGCCCCGCATTGATGAACTGGCCAGATTAGGGCAGCTCGGGCTGGTAAAAACTGTGCCGGAAGGTTTTGCCCCGGGAAGCGATACAGCCAACTTAGCCATCATGGGCTATGATCCCCGTCTGTATTATACAGGACGTTCGCCCCTTGAAGCAGCTAGTATGGGAGTGGAGCTGCAGAAAGGCGATCTGGCTTTTCGTTGTAATCTGGTAACATTGTCGGCTGATGAGCCGTATGAAAATAAAATTATGCTTGATCATAGTGCTGATGAAATATCCTCAGCTGAAGCTCAGGAGCTGTTGGCTGCGGTAAAAAATATTTTGCCGTCACGAGATTTGCGTTTGTACCCTGGAGTAGGTTACCGCCATTTGCTTGTCTGGCGCGGTGCACCCACCTCCTGGGAGTTGACACCTCCCCATGATATTTTGGACCAATGCATTAGTAATTTTTTGCCCCGTGGCCCGCAGGGACCGGCAGCATTGGCACTAATGAAAAAAAGCGTTACAATACTGCAGGATCACCCTGTAAATAAAGCGCGCATAAGTAGAGGTCTGCGGCCGGCCAATAGTATTTGGCTCTGGGGCGAGGGTGCAAAACCGCAGATGCCGGCCTTTAGTGAAAAATATTGTCTTCATGGTGCCGTCATTTCTGCTGTCGATTTAATTAAAGGTCTTGGTGTTTGTGCCGGTTTAGAAGTGCTGGAAGTTGCAGGGGCAACGGGCAATTTGAACACAAACTTCCGCGGTAAGGCTGAAGCGGCTCTTTCTGCACTGGAACGCGGACTTGATTTTGTCTATTTACACCTGGAAGCACCGGATGAGTGTGGGCATCGCCAGGAAAGGGATAATAAAATAAAGTCTATTGAGTTGATTGATCAGCAGGTAATGGAACCTTTAATCAACGGTTTAAATGCTCTGGGCCAGCCTTACCGACTTTTATTTTTACCTGATCATGCCACACCGCTCGAGTTGCGCACCCATACAGCCGATCCGGTCCCCTTCCTTCTTTTTGACAGCACAAATCCTTTCAATAGTGGCCAGTTATCTTATCATGAAGAATCGGCAAAGGAGACGGGACTGTTTATTGAGGAAGGTTATTCTTTAATGGATTATTTTTTAAATAAAACTGCGGGAGGAAAATTATAATGAAAGATTTAGTTTACTACAGCACCCGCGGTGACAGCCGGTCCGTTTCTGCTGCAGAAGCAATAGTAAACGGCATTGCCGCGGATGGCGGTCTTTATGTGCCAAGTTTTATTCCGCAAATAACCACACCGCTTACTGCTTTGGCAGCCCTTTCCTACCAGGAGCTGGCGCAGGAAATTATGCAGCTTTACCTGCCTGATTTTTCAGCAGCCGAGCTGCAATTAGCCATTAGTCAGGCATACGATGAAAAATTTGCCACACCTGCCATTGCTCCGCTGGTAAATCATGCCGGCACGTATTTTCTGGAACTTTTTCACGGGCCAACTTTAGCCTTTAAGGATATGGCCCTTTCCATACTCCCCCATCTTTTACGCATTGCTGCCCAAAAATGTGGCTTGCAGCAGGAAGTGGTAATTCTGACGGCCACTTCCGGCGATACAGGCAAAGCGGCTTTAGCCGGCTTTGCCAATGTTTCCGGTACTAAAATAATAGTCTTTTTCCCGGAACATGGAGTCAGTCCGGTGCAAAAGCGGCAAATGGTTACACAGGAAGGCGATAATACATATGTAGTGGGAATTGAGGGAAATTTTGACGATGCCCAAAGCGGCGTGAAAGCTATTTTTGCCGATGAAAAGTTGCGTGCAAAAATGGCATCATCAGGCTATATTTTTTCTTCCGCCAATTCCATTAATATCGGGCGCCTTATTCCGCAAATTGTCTACTACTTTTATGCTTATCTGCGCCTATTGGCCAGAGGCGAAATCAAAGAAGGTCAAGCTATTAATTTTGCTGTTCCCACAGGTAATTTTGGTAATATTCTGGCAGCATACTATGCCGGCTGCATGGGGCTGCCCATTGCTAAACTTATCTGTGCTTCAAATACTAATAAAGTACTTTTTGATTTTTTTAGTACCGGTGTTTACAACAAAGAAAGAAAATTTCATGTAACGATGTCACCTTCAATGGACATTCTTATTTCCAGTAATCTGGAACGTTTGCTGTACCATGCCAGCGGGGAAGACTCACAGTGGGTAAAAAAACAAATGCAGGCATTACATAATCAGGGCCGTTACTCTATCCCAGCCCCAGTGCAAAAAGCATTAAGTGATTTTGTCGGAGGATATGCTACGGAAGCAGAAACAGGCTCGGCCATCAAATCAGTTTATGAGCAGTCAAATTATCTAATCGATCCCCATACAGCGGTAGCATATGCTGTGGTGCAAAAATACCGCACTGCTGCAAAAGATGCCACACCTACTGTGGTGGTGGCAACAGCCAGTCCTTATAAATTTGCCAAAGATGTTTTAACATCCATTGATGGAAAGTATAAAAATTATGATGATTTTACGCTTTTGCAGGAAATGGAGCAATTAACTGTGCAGGCTTTGCCGCAGGCAATAAAAGAGTTAGAAAAAAAGCCTGTTTTGCATACTAAAGTCTGCGAGAAGGATGAAATGCGCCAAATAGTAGAAAATATTCTTGGGTTGTAATGCCGTAGGCTGACTGAAAAGAAAGGAGTCCAGATGAAACAAAATTTTGCCGAATTTAATTATCAACGGCCGCAGCTTTCTGTACTGCAGGAGGAATGGCGCTATCTTTTGCAGCGTTTTGATGAAGCCTCCTCGGCTGAAGGCCAACAAGAAATTTTGCAGGAAATAAATCAGCAACGCCAGGAATTTGAGTCCATGGCGTTGCTTGCCCATATCCGGCATACTATTAATACAAAAGATACTTTTTATGCAGCTGAACAAGACTATTTCGATGAGGTTGAACCAATCTATCAGGGTTTAATAACTGACTATTACCGCCGGCTTGTGGCCTCACCTTTTCGTGAGGAGCTGGCTTTGCGTTACGGGCAACAGCTTTTTAACCTGGCGGAAATGACACTTAAGACTTTTTCTCCCTCTGTTATTAATGAACTGCAGCAGGAAAATAAAATAGTGAGCAGGTATAAAAAACTGCTGGCTTCGGCAGCTATTCCCTTTGCCGGAGAAGAACTTAATTTAGTGCAGCTAATCCCCTTTCAGGAGGCACCAGAGCGCGAAATGCGCAAAGCAGCTAATGAGGCACGCTATGCCTTTTTTGCTGAAAACACTGCTGCTTTTGATGAAATATTTGCTGAACTTATTTCTGTGCGCACTGCCATTGCCCAAAAGCTAGGTTTTGCCAACTTTATTCCCCTTGCTTATTTGCGTCTGCATCGTTCTGATTATGATGCCACACAAGTGGCCTTACTGCGCCAAGAAGTGGTAAAACAGATTGTCCCTTTGGCGTCACAATTACGGGAAGCACAGCGTAAACGTCTTGGTGTAGATAAACTTTACTACTATGATGAAGCCATCTTTTTCCCTGAAGGGAATGCCCGGCCACAGGGGACGGCTGAGCAGTTAATTGAGCAGGCAGCTAAAATGTATGCCGAATTATCACCTGAAAGCGGTGCTTTTTTTGCAGAGATGACAGAACGCGGGTTGATGGACTTATTAAGCCGCCCCGGTAAATCGCCGGGTGGTTATTGTGATTATATTACCGCGTTTCAAGCACCCTTTATTTTTGCCAATTTTAACGGCACTTCCGGTGATATCGATGTGCTGACACATGAGGCAGGGCATGCCTTTCAAGTGTGGCTGGGGCGGCAGCGTAATATACCGGAGTATACTTTTGCTACAATGGATGCCGCGGAAATTCCATCAATGGGGATGGAGTTTTTCGCCTGGCCCTGGATGTCAGGTTTTTTTGGCCGAGAGGCAGATAAATATCGTTATGAACATTTAAGCAGTTCGCTTTTATTTTTACCCTATGGCTGTTTAGTAGATCATTTTCAGCATGAAGTATATGCCAAACCTTTCTTAAATCCAGAGGGCAGGCGTAAGCTCTGGCGTGGGTTGGAAAAGCAATATTTACCGCACCGAAATTATGACGGGCAGTTATTTTTAGAAGGGGGAGGTTTCTGGTTTCAGCAAGGCCATATTTTTGAAGTACCCTTTTATTATATTGATTATGTTTTAGCGTCATGTTGTATTTTCCAGCTGTGGCAGAGGATGCAAAACAACCGGGAAGCAGCGTGGCAGGACTACCTTGCACTCTGCCGTGCCGGCGGTAGCCAATCTTTTAGTAACTTACTGCCCTTGGCTAAACTGACTTCTCCCTTTAAAAAAGGTGTTATGGCTGATATTGTTAATAATGTACGGCAGTGGCTGCTCTGGCAAAATAAATTATCTTGAGTAAGGAAGGTGAAAAGGTGACAACCTTTAATCAATTTAACCTTAGCGAGGGTATACTTAAAGCCATAAGTTTAATGGGTTTTGAAGAGGCAACGCCAATTCAGGAACAAGCCATACCGGTCGCTTTGGCTGGAAAGGACTTAATAGGGCAGGCACACACAGGGACAGGTAAAACTGCTGCTTTCGGCATTCCCATAGTGCAGCGACTGCAGGCTGATTCAAAACAGATTCAGGCGCTTGTGGTAACTCCTACCCGCGAACTGGCTATACAGGTGGCAGAAGAACTAAATAAAATCGGCCAGTTTGCAGGCATAAACACTTTGCCGGTCTATGGCGGACAAGATATAGGCAGGCAAATTAAAGCACTAAAAAAGCATCCGCAGATTATTGTGGGTACGCCGGGAAGGTTATTGGACCACCTGCGGCGTCGTACCATCCGACTGGAGGCACTGCAAACTGTGGTTCTTGATGAGGCTGATGAAATGCTGAATATGGGCTTCATTGAAGATATTGAAGCAATTTTGCAATCAACTCCCTCCGGTAGGCAAACACTTCTTTTTTCTGCTACCATGCCGCTTCCCATTCAGAAGTTGGCGCAACGCTTTATGAAAGCACCGCAGTCAATTAGTATCCGTTCAAAGGAAGTTACTGTGCCCAATACAGAGCAATTTCATCTGGTGGTGGAGGAAAGACAAAAGTTTGATGTTTTATGCCGCTTATTGGATACACAGTCTCCGGAGCTGGCCATTGTTTTTGGTCGCACTAAACGTCGTGTGGATGAACTAAGTGAAGCTTTAAGCAAAAGAGGATATGCTGCTGAGGGTATTCATGGCGATTTGACACAGGCAAGGCGCGATGCTGCGATGCGGCAATTTAAGGAAGGTCTTGTTGATATCCTTGTGGCTACAGATGTAGCTGCACGAGGCTTAGATATTGGTAATGTCACGCATGTTTATAACTTTGACATTCCACAAGACCCGGAAAGCTATGTACACCGTATCGGCCGCACCGGCCGTGCCGGCAAAAGCGGCATAGCAGTTACCTTTGTTACACCAAGGGAACTAGGACATTTACGTTTAATTGAAAAAGAAACAAAGCACAAAACAATAAAAATGGCTATTCCCACCATGAAGGAAGCTTTGGAAGGGCAGCAACAGTTAACGGTGGATAAATTAATTAAAACCTTAGAGACAGAAGACACAACTTATTATCATACTTTGGCCGAAGAACTACTGGCTGAATATGATCCGCCACTGCTTCTGGCCTCGGCGTTGAAATTACTCACCAAAGAACCTGATACTACTCCTGTTAAACTAACGGAAGAAGCACCGCTGTTAGCCAAAAGAAAACAGTCGCACTACAAACGTTCCGGTTATAATCATCGGCGGAGCGGGAAATGGGAACGCGGCCGCCGCCCCAAAAGATAAATATTACTATTTTAAAAAGGCCTGTAGCAGGGCCTTTTTTTATTTGCCATAAAGCCTGTCTCGTTTTTTGCCCCAATTTATGACATTTAAAAATTTGCGCAGGAATTATGGTAACTGCTGTCGAATATGCAGGGAAACGGTTTTAAAGGGGTTAGAAAAGTGAAGCGATACATAAGAAGTTTAGGGATAATTCTATCCTTGTTTTTGTTGGTTGGAATGTTTTATCTGGGAGGTAGTTTGGGACAAGCCTATGCCGAAAGTGAAAAGTGGGCAGAAAGCTGGGATGAAGCAGGCACTTACGGCCCGTCCGAAGGTCTGCAGGTAGTAACGGGTAATGCCCTTATTTCCGCTGCCGGGGTAGAAGTGCAAAACATGGTCATCAGTGGTGATTTGCACCTGCAGACGGCCGATGGTGACGGTGAGATTACTTTACATAATGTTATCGTAACAGGTGAACTCAAAATTACAGGCGCCGGCACTGTTACCATTAAAGACGGCCAGGTAAACCGCCTCTATGTTCAAAACGAGCAGCGGGCAGTAACTGTTGCGGCGGAAGGCAGCGCCGCCATCTGGCAGGTTCGTCTCGCTTCAGAATGCCAGCTTGAGGAAAAGACAGGTGACGAAAGTATTGGTTTTGGTCATGTTTACAGCACAACTTCCGATACAGTGACGTTGTCCGGCAACTTCCTTACACTGACTGTCGAAAATGAGAGCGGTGCCGTCAACTTCCTCTCGGGTCGGATCGGTAAAGTTTATATGGAATCAAAGGCCAATGATTCCGTATTAACATTGGGTGAACATGCAGAAATTGACGTTATTGATCTGGTATCTGCAGTACGCATTAAAGGAAAAGGCAAAATCAATCTGGCTGTGGTGCTGGCGGACGGAACTGAAATGGATATGGATGCGCAGGCTTACGAGTTTGCGGAAGGGAAGTCTGTACTGGTAGACGGCGGTGTTGTTGATATCAATGGCAGACGTGTGGTGACACTGCAGCCCTTTGACAATGTGACTTTAAACCCTGGTAAAGACACCAGTAAAAAAGTTGTTGTGGATCCCGCCGATGCTGAGGTAACTGTAAGTTCCAATAATACGAATGTAGCTACAGCAACTCTTTCCGGTGATACCATTTATATCAAAGGACTGGCACCCGGCAGAGCTACTATAACAATAACTGCTGTCAAGGAAGATCATACCACTGCCAGGGCTACTTTCACCGTAACAGTAAATACACCGGAACTGCCTAAAGTTTCACTGAGCCGCATTACTGATGTCAGCCTTAACCCAGGCGCCAGTACCACTAAGAACTTTACAGTTAACCCCAGTGATGCTGAAGTTACTGTATCTTCCAGCAACCCGGCTGTGGCCACAGCAACCCTTTCCGGCAGAAGTATTCAAATTAATGCCAAAGCTGCCGGTACAACCACCATTACTCTTAGAGCTACTAAAGCCGGCTATACTGCTGCCGGTATAAGCTTTAAAGTTACGGTTAAGGTGCCGACGCCAACAGGGCCAAGCTTTGAGTTCTTAACAGATGACTCTTATACCGAGCCAGGTAAAATATTTGTGGTTGTTAAGCTATCGGTTAATGACCCGCAAAATTACGTTGTAAAGATGTCAGATGGTACTGAATTGGATTATCGTGTTGGTGCATTTAGCGGAATGGTGAATAAAGAAATTGCTAAACGCAGCAATGTCCGCATTAGTAAAAAGTAATAGTTTTTCCCGGAGGGGGTGAGAAGATGTGCGCAAAAATATATTTTGGTTAAAAACTTTATTGTTAGTTATTTTAATATTGCTATGTATGGGAGGAAATGCTTTTGCATCCATAGCATCAGCTGTTGTCAAGGATAATAACGATTATTATTTTGTTTTTAACTACGATGAAATGCTTGAATCTTATACGCGTAAGGTTCTTGGCTCTAAGTCTGTTCTTTTTGATGATTTTAGCAGTAAAAAAGTTGTGGCACTTGCTACAGAGAACAGCTTGTACATTGATTATGACGATATTCTCCAGGAATATACGCGAGCAGTAATTCAGCAGAAAAAATTTGATATTATCAAATATATTGAAAGTGATTCAGCTAAACCATTTAATTTTACTGGCCAGGTTAAAGCTGTCGCTGTGGTCAATGATAAACTTGTATATTCTGACTGGCAGCCTCCTCAGCAGAAATCCGCCTTTGAAATTATAAACTCATCTAATGACAGTGTGGAAGTAGCTAATACGTTGCAGGAGTCAGCTATTGATTTGTCTTTAAATCTGGATGACTACAATAAACTAAATAGCTATGGAAAAATACAAGTAGCAACTGATTTAATCAACAACCGCCCGGATAAGGGGTATGAAAACACTGATGCTATCAAAGTAGTTTTTATTGATGCTGTTTCTCAAAATTTAACAGCGCAGCAGGCAGCCCTGGCGGCTGTAAACCAGGCAACTACGCCGGAGGCGATGCGGGCAGCCGTTACTGAGCATGCCACCAGGCTGGAATTAGATATCAGCCGTTTTGATAGACTGAAGCCGGAGTCGCAGCAAGAACTGCTGGCTATTATGGTAGAAAAGCTTCCCTATGACACAGCTGATCAAGTTAAAACAGCCTATATTACCGCCCTGCAGGCTGTGTCATCAACGACAATTATTACTTATGTTGACTATGAACATAGTTTAACCTACGCCGTTGATAAGCAAATGAATAAGAGTCCGCAGACAGATCTTTACGGCGGCGGTTGGAAAACGGCAGACCGCAATTTAGTAGAATGGTTTATTAATGCCAATAATTTTGTGGGAGAAATGCTGCCTGCCCTAAAGGTAAAAAATGTCCACTTAAATATGCGGCATGAACCCACAACGGAAAAAAATAATGTCATTTTAACTTTGTCCCCGGGAGCCGGTCCTTACTTTATTATCAGTGAGGCACAAGACAGCAAAGGGGATAAATGGTACCGTATTTTAACCAATACCCGTGTTGGTTGGGTACATAGCGGTTATGTGGAGCTGACGGAGAAAAAAGGTGAAGGCATCTTCCAGTTTCTGCTGCTTTCGGGTACAACACATATTGATCCCGTTGAAGTAAATGAAAAAATTCTAAAAAACAAGGGAATTTTAAGCGGCAAGGCAGAAGCATTTATTGAGGGTGCGCAAAAATACAATATCAATGAAATCTTTTTAATCTCCTTAGCCCTGCATGAAACTGGCAATGGTACAAGTAAATTGGCCAAGGGTGTGGAGTATAAAGGAAAAACAGTTTACAATATGTATGGTATTGGTGCCGTA
>JAAZJT010000137.1 GCA_012800215.1 Bacillota bacterium
AATCCGCTCAGCCGGGTAAATTCCTGCTGTCGCTGTCTGCAGAACTTTAAGAGAAATATCGGTAGCTAATAACCTTGTATCCCAATATTGCTTTTCTGTCCCAAAAAACTCATCTATCAACATGGCCAGTGTATATGCCTCTTCCCCAGTGGAACAAGCAGCACACCAAATTCTTAAATCCTGTTCTTTACAATTTGCTTTTAATTCCGGCAGTATCTGGTCGCGGAAATAATAAAAATGTTCCGGCTCCCGCATAAAGTATGTATGGTTGGTGGTAATTCTGTTAATTAATTCTGAGGCTGCCTGACCACTCCGATCCTGCAGCAAATACTGGTAGTACTCGGAAAAACTGGCGAAGTTTTTGCTTAATAAAACACTTTGCAATCTGCTGGTAACTAAATTTTTTTTCTCTTTTTTTAAATAAATACCATAATTGGCTTGAATATAAGCCGCTAATTTTGCAAATTCCTCAGATGTAATGTTGAGCATACCCCACCTACCTTAGGCTGGGCAGTACAATTATCTGTACTGCCCTCCCCTGCTTTAATACTTACCAAATTCTTGGTCACTTAAAAGGATTTGCGGCTCCTTGGCAGCTGCAGCCTCCTGCCAGGCCGGGTTTTCCGAGATAGTCACAGGTTCATCAGCAGTTTTCTCAGCTTGCGGTTCCTGCGGCACAACATCTAAAAGAGCGGGAACTTCCTCATCTTCCAAGCCTTCTTCTGCATTATAATCCTCAGTGTCAATGTCTACAGGCATAGTTTCCTGCACCAACTGTTTTAATTTAAAACCGGCAACCTGTTGACGCAGTAATTCTGCTTGGCTGGCCAATTCTTCACTGGCTGCTGCGCCTTCCTCTGAAGTAGCAGAGTTGGTTTGTACCACTTGGGAAATCTGCATAACACCTTCATTAATTTGTGCCAATCCTGTGGCCTGCTCGTTGGAAGCAATGGCTATCTGCTCCACCAGCTTAGCCGCCTGCGCGATATTTTCCACTATTTTATCAAAAGCCTCTGCTGTTTGCCGGGCAATACGAGCACCAACATCTACTTTTTCCATGGAACCTTCAATTAGTTCAGTTGTTTCCTTTGCTGCATTAGCAGAACGGACTGCTAAATTTCGCACTTCCTCTGCCACTACGGCAAAACCTTTTCCATGCTGACCGGCACGGGCTGCTTCAACAGCTGCATTTAAAGCCAAAATATTAGTTTGGAATGCTATTTCATCTATTACTTTAATAATCTTAGAAATGTTGTGGGAGGATTCATTAATTTCGTTCATCGCCTCCAGCATTTCTTCCATTTCTTTATTACCCTGCAGAGCATTTTCCCTGGCCGCACCCGCCACTAGATTTGCTTCATCAGCATTGCCGGCATTTTGTTTTGTCTGTGCTAAAATTTGTTCTAACGAAGCCGTCAACTGTTCAATGGAGCTTGCCTGCTCCGTAGCCCCCTGTGATAAGGCCATGCTAGAATCAGAAATTTGTTTGGCACCTGCTGCCACCTGCTGGGCTGCCACTTTAATATTGCTCAGCACTTCATTAAATGACGCCAGACTATTATTAATAGCGTTTTTAATTAACGCATGGTCCCCTTGATAATTGCCTTCCATCATTACCTGCAAATCGCCCTGTTCTACCTGCTCCAGGACAGTAAGTGCTTCAGTAATGGGGCGCGTGGTTTCAGCTAAAGTCTGATTGACACCATGTACAATTTTTTGATAATCTCCCTGGAACTTCTCCTCATCGCCGCGTACACTAAAATCGCCGGCAGTAGCTGCCTGAGCTAAAGAATCCATTTCAGCAATTAAATCCTTTAAGGTTGTCAGCATTTCCTGCAGACGCAAATTTAATATGTCCTGCTCCGATTTAGGGACGACATTTACATTTAGATTCCCATGCGCAATTTGGTCAATAATTGCAGCCTGTTCTTTAATGTTATTCGCTGCCTGTGCAAAGGAATTGGCCAATTCTCCAATCTCACCCTTTGCATCGGTATCAATTTCCACATCAATAATACCTTCACTGACTTTACAGGCAGCAACCACCATTTTATTTATCGGTCTGGATATGGAAGCAGCAATCATTACTCCCAGTCCAATGGCAAATACCGCAGCCAAAACAATTCCCACTGCTAAAGTGATAAGTGTATTGCCTACAAGTACTGCATTGTTCTCAGCCAGCAATCTGGTTCCATAGCCTACCATACCTGCCAGAAAGGCAACTACTAAAAAGCCGATAATTAATTTCGTAGCAATTTTCATCCCAAACCCTGCCTTTATCTATTTTTATATCTCTGCCAGGCTTTCCATCTCTTCTTCCGTCAGTAATTTACTGCAATCCAGCAGAAGCTTAATTTCTTCATCAACTTTACCCACACTTTTTATATAGCGGTTGGTATTTTGTTTAATCTCCGGCAAACTGACAATATCAGCATCCGGGATAGATAAAACCTCTTCCACTGAATCCACAATTAAACCCATGGCAATATTTTCAAATTGAATTACTATCACACAAGTACGGTCGTTATATTCTTTAAATTCTTTTTTAAAACGTAAACGGACATCCATTACCGGGACAATTTGTCCCCTTAAATTTATAATACCGCGAATATAGTCAGGGAGTTCAGGAACTTCTGTAATGGGTTGAACTCCAATAATTTCCGTTACATACTTTATCTCAATGCCATAAATCTCCTTACCTATGGAGAAAGTTAAATACTTACCTTTCTGTGTATCTTCCTCTTCCTCAGCTACCCAGTACTCTTGTGCAGCCATTTCAGTCATTTTTTGCAACTCCTTTCTATCTGATTTATTGCACGAAACCGCCCACATCTAAAATGAGGCTGATACTGCCGTCGCCTAAGAGGGTACAACCACTAATGCCTTTACTTTGGTACCGCTCTTTAATATAGGCCGGTAATGCCTTTACCACCACTTCCTGCTGTCCCAACAGTTCATCCACAAAGAGCAGAAAACTTTTTTTATCGTGCTCCACCATTACCAGAACTCCTTTTTCCAAGTCCGTAACTGCATTCTTTACATTGAAATACTGATGCAGCCGAAAAATGGGATAACATTCTCCCCGTACCATTAGCATTTCGTAGCCTTCAGTATCATTAAGCAAAGTATGCTGCTGCAGGCGCAAACACTCTTTAATGGAAATAATGGGAATGGTGTAACAGGAAGCTCCAACTTTAACATTCATACTGTCCATGATCGCCAGCGTCAAAGGAATCTTTAAAGTAAAAACAGTTCCCTGCCCGGCTACACTGGAAACGGAAACCGCGCCACCCACCATCTCCAGGTTTTTCGCCACGACATCCATCCCTACGCCGCGTCCTGAAAATTCTGTAACGTTGTCTTTTGTCGAAAACCCAGGCAGAAAAATCAACTCAAATATTTCTTTTTCTGTCATTTCAGCTGTCATTTTTGTTAACAGACCGTGCTCGCGGGCGCGCTCCAAAATTTTGTCTTTATTCAAACCGCGTCCGTCATCTTTAATGAGAATGAGTACATCACTGCCGGTATTTTTAGCTTCCAGGGTAATTGTACCGGCTGCAGGTTTACCAAGCGCCTCCCTTTCCTCTGCCGTTTCCAAGCCATGATCAATGGCATTGCGAATTAAATGCATAATAGGGTCGGCGATATGTTCAATAATATTTTTATCAACTTCTGTGTGCTCTCCAATGAGCTGCAGCTGCACATCTTTTTGCAGTTGTCTGCTCATGTCGCGCACCAGGCGGTGCATTTTATGAAAAGTTGTGGCCAGCGGCACCATGCGGATAGACATGACCAAATCCTGCAGTTCGCTGGTGATTTTATGCAGCTGGCGCGCTGCTTTTTCAAAATTCTCCAACTCCAAACCATTTAGGTCAGGGTTTTGTATAACCATGGACTCGGCTATAACCATTTCCCCCACTAAATCCATTAATTTATCCAGTTTATTTACACTAACACTAATTACACTGTTACTGGCAGCAGTATGATTATTTTGCTGCTGCTTCGGTAATTGCGCCGCATCCCACGCCGCCTCTTCAGACTGCAAAGAGTCCACAACGGTAAGCTCTAACTTATTTAAAAAAGGCGTCTGCCAAAAAATCTCTTCAATTTGCTCTGCCTCCAGCTCAGACTGCAAATAAACTGTTAAACCCTTTGTCCGGATAATTTCCGCACTATCATCATCGTCTAAATCCGCCGGGAAGAGCTGCAGCACATTTGCTTCTGCCTGTAAGCTATGTACCAAAGCATAAGCTCTCACATTTTCCATGGCGCAATCAGCTGCAAAATGAACTACTGCTTTGTAAGTAACGGCATCTGCCCTCGCACAAAAACCGCCGGCACTGTCAGGCTGAGCCAACGCCACTGCTGTTTCTGACTCCGCACCGTTTTGTTGTTTTAAAAGCTGCAAATAATCTTCTATGCTTTTAATTAATGGTGCCGTATCGCTATCGGCTTCTTCCCCGTTTTTTATCTTCTGCAGCTCAACTTTCATTAAATCTATGCCTTCTAAGACTAAATCTGAAAGGATGGTATAATCAACATTTTGAGGTTGCTGTTCGCGCAGGTAATAAAAAAGGTCTTCCAAGTGGTGTGCCACTGAAGCCAGGCTCTGGTAAGACATCATGCCGGAGGAGCCTTTAATGGTATGCATCAGGCGAAATAATTCATGTAAAGCATCTTCCGCAAAACCTAACTCTTTTTCACTGGACAGAACTAAAGTTTCCAACTGTTCAATGTTTTGTTCTGTTTCAAAAATATACATCTCAAGCATCTGCTCATTATTTTGCCCGCTCATTTTGCACCTCCTTACGGCAAAACTTTTTTCAGGGTTTCTATAACATGATCTTCTTTAAATGGCTTAATAATAAAAGATTTTGCCCCGCTCATAATAGCTTCTCTGACCATAGCCTCCTGCCCCATGGCAGAAACCATAACAACTACAGCCTCGGGGTTAATCTTCATAATAGCCTTTAAAGCATCCAGACCGTTCATTTCCGGCATTGTTATATCCATTGTCACCAGATCAGGCCGGCATTCTGCATACTTCTGAACAGCAACGGCACCGTTTTCAGCTTCTCCCACAATTTCAAAACCATGGTTTTCCAGCATATTTTTTATTGCCATACGCATAAACGCTGCATCATCAACAACTAAAACTTTAGCCATTTCATCTCACTCTCTCTTTAAAATTTAACGTAGAATAGAAAACCTACAATTCTGATCTAAATACTTGATTATAGCTATCGGTATTCTAGAGAAAAACTTTAGACTTTTTAACAATCTAAAGCTGCAGTAAATTACGGGAGAGCTGCCGCAGGCGTACAGATACATCTGCCAATGTTTCTAAAGCCGAT
>JAAZJT010000138.1 GCA_012800215.1 Bacillota bacterium
GGGAAGTGGCAGCCAAAGAGTTAGCGCTAATTATTGAAGCGCGACTACTTGATATTTTGCAGATGGCCAATGAAGAATTAATACATATGGGTTATGAGGAATCGCTTCCCGCAGGTATAGTTTTAACGGGCGGTGTCTCATTAATGAGAGGCATGGCTGAATTAACTGAACAGGTTTTTCAATGTTCAGCACGGGTTGCACAGCCTAGTTATGTGGGGGTGAAAAGTCCCATATACTCCACAGCCGTTGGTATTATTCATTATGTACAACACACACACAGAGTTGTAGACAGAGAGTACAGGAACGGGCGCATTGCGCTGCCCGGCTTCTTGCAAAAAGTAAAAAGCTGGTTCATGGATATGTTTGAGTAAACTGCTCAGAGTGGAAGGGGATGCTTTCTTTGATTGAATTTGATATGGAAATTGAACAATATGCGCAAATAAAAGTAATCGGCGTTGGTGGCGGGGGCAGTAATGCTGTTAACAGAATGATTGCCGCAGGGTTGCGCGGCGTAGAGTTTATTTCGGTAAATACGGACGCACAAGCGCTTTATTTGGCTAATTCCGGTTATAAACTGCAAATTGGTGAAAAACTCACAAAGGGATTGGGTGCCGGTGCCAACCCGGAGATAGGCAAGAATGCTGCGGAAGAAAGTAGAGAAGAAATTAAAGAAGTGCTAAAAGGTGCGGATATGGTTTTTGTTACTGCCGGTATGGGCGGTGGTACCGGAACGGGTGCTGCACCTGTAATTGCCGAGGTAGCACGGGAGCTGGGTGCCTTAACAGTGGGTGTGGTAACGAAGCCCTTTACTTTTGAAGGTAGACGGCGTAAAATGTCTGCGGAAAAAGGCATTAGCGAATTAAAAGAAAAAGTGGATACATTAATTGTGATTCCTAATGATCGTTTGCTGCAAGTGGTGGAAAAGAAGACACCAATGATTGAGGCTTTCCGCATTGCTGACGATGTCCTGCGCCAAGGCGTGCAAGGGATTTCTGACTTAATTGCTGTACCTGGTCTGATTAATCTTGATTTTGCTGATGTTAAAACCATTATGAAAGAAACTGGAAATGCCCTGATGGGTATTGGAGTGGCTACAGGCGATAACCGTACGGTGGAAGCGGCTAAGACCGCCATTGCCAGTCCACTTCTGGAAACCTCCATTGATGGAGCACGCGGTGTACTTTTAAATATTACCGGTGGTACTAATCTAGGTTTATTTGAAGTTAATGAGGCTGCTGATATAGTGGCTGAAGCAGCAGATCCCGATGCCACTATTATTTTTGGTGCTGTGATTGATGAATCGTTAGATGATGAAGTGCGCGTCACTGTGATTGCTACCGGTTTTGACCAAAGCGCAAGCGAGCGTAAACAAATGATTAATGATTTGGCAAAAAGAACTTTTAATGCTGACGACATTGATATCCCAGCTTTTCTGCGCCGTAAGCGCTAAGCATGGGATTTGTAAAGCTGAATATTTACTTTTGCACGGGTGATTTGTTCGGTTTAGATCGCAACGAGTCACCTTTTATTTTTTCTTTTTATCTGCCAAGAGGCAGACTAAAGATTTTCCGATTCGACACAAGCGTCTGACAAAATATTCATCCTCTATGGTTTATAATGAGGCATAGATGACTGCTGCAAAACATATAATGTAGCAGTTTGTCCAGAATCCTTAAGGGCAGGTGAGTGTATGTATATTGAGGACCTCCTTGCCCTCAATTTTATGATGAATACTTTCCTACTCTATTTAACGGCCCGTTTGATGGGACGTGAAGTAGGTAAAAGGCGGCTGTTTGCCGGCGGGTTTATTGCAGCTCTTTATAGTCTTGCCATTTTCACACCGGCGTCTGCAATTATATTTTCATGGGTGGGGAAAATCGCTGCCTCTGTAATAGTAATTTTTTTTACATTCAGGCCACAGCGGTTTGCAGAATTAATAAGGTTATGTGGTGCCTTTTTTCTCACTTCGTTTTTTTTAGCAGGAACAATTTTTGCCTTTTATTTCTTTGGCAGTGCCCCGGCAATGGTCAAGGGGGGTATCTTTTACTTGGAAACACCGCGCCCGGGTATGCTTTTTGCCGGTGTGATAATCACTTTTTCCCTGCTGCTTTTGGTTTGGCATTTTAGTGAGCGGCAGCGTAAACGTAAAATTTTTCAAATGACTTTAGTAATTTGTGAGAAAAAGCGGAAAATCAAAGTGAATGCACTTGTTGATACAGGCAACCAACTGCGTGAGCCTCTTACCGATAAGCCATTATGTGTGGCAAGCTACAAGGCGTTGCGCAGTTTACTGCCGGAAGCATTAATTACTGCTTATGATCAGGGGGGTGATCCTGTGGAAGCGCTGGGTAGTTTAGATGTGGAACAGGAAACATGTTTTGGTATTGCCCCTTTTCGTTCTTTGGAAAACTCCGGCATCCTGGTAACTTATCGGCCAACTTTAGTCTTATTGGAGTATGGCGGGTATAAAGAGGCAAGGAAAGATATTGTCTTTGCCTTAACTGCAAGACCGCTGTCGCTGGATAATGATGTGGAAGTTCTTCTACACCCGTTTGTACTGGAAACTTTAGGAGGTGTGGTTACTTGAAATTAACAACACACTGGAAGCTGAGGCTGCGGCTGATATATGTTCGTTTTTTACAGCGGTTAGGTATAGAAGTATTGCCGGAAATTTATTATGTTGGCACTTCAGAAACCCTTCCGCCTCCGTTAACGCAGGATGAGGAATTTTTCTTGTTAGAAAAACTAAAAAATGGTGATTATGCTGTTAAAACAGTCTTAATCGAACGCAATTTAAGACTTGTAGTATATATTGCCAGAAAATTCGAAAATACAGGTATTCATATTGATGACCTGGTATCGATTGGTACCATTGGCTTAATAAAAGCAGTCAATACATTTGATCCCCATAAAAATATTAAATTAGCAACATATGCCTCTAAGTGTATAGAAAATGAAATATTAATGTTTCTCAGGAGGAATAATAAGGTTAAGGCGGAAGTGTCTTTTGATGAGCCTCTAAATGTTGACTGGGACGGTAATGAATTATTGCTGTCTGATGTTTTAGGAACAGAAAATGACTTAGTTTTAAAAGATATTGAAGCAGAAGTAGAAAGGAAACTCCTTTATACAGCGATTGAAAAGCTGAGCCGCCGCGAGAGGAAAATAATGGAACTGCGTTTCGGCTTGTTGGGACAGGAGGAAAAAACACAAAAAGAAGTAGCTGTGCTCTTAGGAATTTCGCAATCATATATTTCCAGATTGGAAAAAAGAATTATTAAACGCCTACAAAAAGAGATAAAAAAAATGGAATAGCAAAAAGGTTTGTCAGTAAGGGAAATTATTAGCTGAATAAAAAAGCCCTCTCAGGAAATAATGCAGATAGGAAGGACAGGTGATTTATTCCTTGTCATATTAATCCGGGAGGGAAATGAGCTTGGTAAATAAAGTAGAAATTTGTGGCGTTAATACAGCAAAATTGCCCGTTTTGAAAAACGATGAAATGCGTCGACTTTTTACTCGTTATCAAGCAGGTGATATCAGTGCAAGAGAAAAGTTGGTGAACGGTAATTTACGGCTTGTCTTAAGCGTAATTCAACGCTTCAATAACCGGGGGGAATATGTAGATGATCTTTTCCAAGTGGGATGTATTGGTTTAATTAAAGCGATTGATAACTTTGACCTGGGACAAAATGTAAAGTTTTCCACATATGCCGTGCCAATGATTATTGGCGAGATCCGACGTTACTTACGTGACAATAACCCCATTCGTGTTTCACGCTCGTTGCGTGATATTGCTTATAAAGTACTGCAAGTACGAGACGCTTTAGCTAACCGCTACGGCCGTGAGCCCAAAATAAGTGAAATTGCTGCTGAGCTGGACTTAAAGCGTGAAGATATTGTTTTTGCCCTTGATGCTATTCAGGAACCTGTTTCCCTTTTTGAACCCATCTATCATGATGGCGGCGATCCTATTTTTGTGATGGATCAAATCTCCGACGATAAAAGCCAGGATGAAAAGTGGCTTGAAGTATTGGCCATTAAAGAAGCACTGCAAAAACTTACTGAACGGGAAAAATTAATTTTGACACTGCGTTTTTACCGCGGCAAAACACAGATGGAAGTTGCTGATGAAATCGGTATTTCGCAGGCACAGGTATCACGTTTGGAGAAGGCAGCTTTGGGGCATTTGCGTAAACATGTACAATAAATAAAAGGAGGTGGAGAAGGTGCACTTAAATGCAAAACTATACTTACGTCTTGGTATCAGTATGTTAATGATGCTAATGCTTTTGCTGGTGTTCCTGTCTCCTCCCGGTGAAGTTATGCAGGCATTTAATCAAACTAATCTGATTCGAGTAACTGAAGTCCATGAGGTAGATGGGCAGTATTACTATCGCCGTGTTGCGCCAGTGTCTGAGCTGCTGCCCTAAATACTGCGCCACTATAAGAGTTCCATTCATAGTAAATACAGAAAGATGCGCAAAGAGAGCCGAGCTCTCTTTTTTTCTTTTTTTGTCCTTATGGACATGCTGCTTGGCATATAATGTAGGAAAAGGAAAGAAAGAAGAGGTGTGATATGGTTAAGATATCTGACCTCCGTAACCGCGATGTGGTAAATGTAGTGGACGGAAGGCGCCTTGGTGTAATCTATGATCTGGACCTGGATCTGGAAAACGGGCGCATTGCTGCCATTATTATTCCCGGGCAGAGTCGTTTATTTAATTTGTTTGGCGGTGCCCAGGATTATGTAATTCCCTGGGAAAAAATAGTTAAAATTGGTGTAGACACCATTCTTGTAGAACTGAGTGAACCGGTGCGTTATATACGCTAGAAGTTTATTTAGTTTTTTAAATAATAGTACCCTTGCTATACTATATCTGGTATTGTATAATTATGCCAGTACTAGATATGGTATTTTAAGTTCAAAGTTTTTTAATTGTTAGCGTTGTAGGGAAGGAGGAAGGACGTTTGAAGTGCCCCTACTGTGGCCATCTTGATAGCCGTGTAATAGATTCCCGTTCCACAGAGGAGGGTAGTGCCATACGGCGCAGGCGGGAATGTGCTGCCTGTGAAAAACGTTTCACTACCTATGAGAAGCTGGAGGAGACTCCACTGATTGTTGTTAAGCGTAACGGTAACAGGCAATTGTTTGATCGGAAGAAAATACTTAATGGTTTGATTTATGCAGGGGGCAAGCAGAATATACCGCTTCATGTTTTTGAGCAGCTTGTGGATGAGCTGGAACGGGAGTTGCGCAGTGATTATTCTCATGAAGTTAGTTCAGATGAAATCGGCAGGCGGGTCTTAGTCAAACTCTATGATATTGACGAGGTTGCCTATGTTCGTTTTGCTTCGGTATACCACAAATTTAAAGATATTAATGATTTTAAAAAAGCACTGGCAGAAATGCCGCCAGAGAATGTTGAAACTTAACTAATATACGGAGGAATAGTAATGTTTGCAGAAATACGTAAACGAGATGGACGAGTTGTACCATTTGATGCAGAAAAGATTACTGATGCTATCGTCAAAGCAGCTAAAGCTGTAGGCGGCGATAACAGAAAGATAGCTGAGAGCTTAACAAAACAGGTAATTGAGGAGCTAAGAAAATCTCATACCAATGGCCTGATTCCGGCAGTGGAAGAAGTTCAGGACATTGTGGAAAAAGTGCTCATTGAAAATGGACATGCCCGCACAGCTAAAGCTTATATTCTTTATCGTGACAGGCGTAACCGGATCCGTGAAGGTAAAAGCGATTTAATGGATACGGTGAAAGAAATATTAATTGAAACCAGCAAAGAAAATGCCAATGTTTCCAACTCCCCCTCGGCTAAAATGCTGCAAATTGCCAGTGCCGCCAGTAAAAGTTATTATCTGACGAATCTTTTACCGGAGGAATTTGCACGGGCACACACCAGCGGGGCTTTGCATATTCATGATTTGGACTATTATGGTAAAACATTAAACTGCCTGCAGATAGATCTTTACAAATTATTAGCAAAGGGATTTAACACAGGCTATGGCCATATTAGACCACCCAAGAGGATTGCATCTGCGTTAGCGCAGGCAGCCATTATTTTACAAAGTAATCAAAATGATATGTTTGGAGGGCAAAGTTTTCCCCATTTTGACCGTTCATTATCACAGATTATTGCAACGATGCCGGTAGAGCCCGGGGAGGAAGAAATATTTCAGGCTATGGAGGGCTTGGTATATAATCTAAATACTATGCACTCCCGTGCAGGTGCACAAGTTCCTTTTTCTTCTCTGAATATAGGGACCGATACTACTAAAATGGGGCGTGCTGTTATTTTTGCCTTACTGCAGGCTTTTGAAAAGGGCCTTGGACATGGAGAAAGCCCTATTTTCCCTAATCTTGTATTCCGTGTTAAAAAAGGTGTTAACTTTTATCCTGGAGATCCCAATTACGATTTATTTATCTATGCATTAAAAGTGGCAGGAAAAAGGTTAAACCCTACTTTTAGTTTCATGGATAGCTCTTTTAATGCCCCATACGGTGATGAAGTGGCTTATATGGGCTGCCGTACACGGGTGATTGCGAACCGTCATGGTGCCGCGCAATCTGCCGGTCGTGGTAATATTGCCACGGTTTCGCTTAATTTACCTCGTTTGGCATTACAAACGCGTGATGTTAATTTATTTTTTATAGAGCTGGATCGCTTATTAAGACTGGCCGCCCGTCAATTACTGCACCGATTTGAGATTTTAGGAAATTTAAGAGCTAAAGACCTGCCTTTTTTAATGGGGCAGAAGCTTTATTTGGGTTCAGAGAAACTGACTGCTCAAGACAGAATAAAAGATGTTATTAAACATGGAACACTTTCAGTGGGATTCATCGGCCTCGCAGAAGCATTGGTAGCATTAGTGGGTAAGCATCACGGTGAAGACAGCGGGGCTCAGGAACTTGGTTTAAAAATTGTTTCCCATATGTACAAGCGCATGCAGCAATTTGCTGACGAGTTTGATTTAAACTTTACGCTTTTAGCAACACCGGCTGAAGGTTTATCCGGCCGCTTTGTAAAATTGGATAGAGACCTTTTTGGCAATGTTCCTAATGTAACGGATAAAGATTATTATACTAACTCTATGCATATACCGGTAAACTATAGTATCTCATTTGCTGAGAAACTGAAGCTTGAGGGAATGTACCATAAATATTGCGATGCCGGACATATTTCATATGTGGAACTGGAATCGCCCCCGGGAGACAATTATGAAGCAGTAGAAGAAATTGTACGGCAAATGAGTTTGTCAGATATAGGTTATGGCGGCATTAATTATCCCATTGATGAGTGCCGGGGCTGTGGTTATAGCGGCATTATTAATACAAGTTGTCCTATTTGCAGCGGCTCAGATATCAGGCGTATACGACGTATAACCGGCTATTTGTCCACAGAAGAGCGTTTCAATAGCGCCAAACATGCTGAACTGCGTGACAGAAAGGCTCATTTATAGTATTATGCCGCGGCAGCCAAAAGTAAACAAAGGAGAAGGAAGATGCAACTTAAATTAGCTGCAGTGCATAAACAAAGTGTAGTGGATGGCCCTGGAGTGCGGACGGTGGTGTTTGCACAGGGTTGTCCCCATCATTGCCCAGGCTGCCATAATCCGCAAACGCATAACCCTAATGGCGGTAAATTGGTGGGTGTGAGCGAAGTGGCAGCGGAGATTCTGCAAGATACATTTATTAAAAATGTTACTTTTTCCGGTGGTGAACCATTTGCCCAGGCTCAATCCTTTGCTGAACTTGCTGCTATCCTTAAAAATCAGAACATACATCTTGTTATTTATAGCGGTTATACGTATGAGCAACTGCTGGAGAAAAGTAAAACAGATAGTGCTGTGGAAAAGCTGCTGGCCGCAGCCGATCTGCTGGTAGACGGGCCCTACCGTGAAGAACAGAAGGATTTGGCACTGCTGTACCGTGGTTCAGCTAATCAGCGTATTATTGATGTGCCGTCTAGTCAGCAGTGCAATAAAATAGTATTATCAGAGCTGCATTTTCGCGGAAGGGGAAAAAACTGTGCATAAAGAAGAAATTCGTTCTGCAGGCACTATAGACTATATGGTTTTTTCCAATTTACTTGCACCTGGGGTACTACATGCTTTTACTTTGCGTCGTGGCGGTGTCAGCCTACCACCTTATGAGCAGCTGAATATGGGATTACACGTCGGCGATAAGCAGAAAGCAGTGCTGGAAAACCGCCGGCGGATTGCTGATGTTTTAGGTTATGAAGTTAGTACGGTGGTAGCCGGCGAGCAGGTTCATGGTACTAATATTGTGCAGGTAAATACTGATATGTTAGGGGCAGGGCACAATAGTTTGGATGATGCGATTCCTGCAGCAGATGGTTTAATTTGTGCAGAATCAGGGATTGTGTTAATGGCGCATGCTGCTGACTGTACACTTCTATTTTTTTATGATCCTATTGAACGCATAATAGGATTGGCACATGCAGGCTGGCGCGGTGCTGTGGCACAGATGGGCCCACTAATGGTGGATGCTCTTGTTCGCCTGGGCTGTAGGAGTAAAAATATTCGTGCAGCTCTCTCGCCGTCTATTGGACCTTGTTGCTATCAGGTTGGCGCTCAGGTTATAGAGCAGATACCGCCGCACCTGCAGCGAAAGGTTATCCTCCAGAAGCAAGGAAGTTTTTATTTTGATTTGCCGGAATTTCAACGTTTACAGCTGCTGGAAGCCGGTCTTAGCCCGGAGAACATTTTCAAAAGCAGTTATTGTACAGCGTGCCATACAGATTTATTTTATTCCTATCGTGCTGCCGGCGGGCAGACAGGGCGCATGGCCGCTATAATTTCAATGAAGTGGTAGGAGAACAATGCGCAAGAGAAGAAATTTCAGAGTTATCGCAGGGAAAAAGCAGGAGGAAAAAGGAAAAAGCGGAAAACTATTATATAAGTTAATTTGGCTTGGAGTTGGTCTTTTACTTTTACAGCTTTCCTGGTCAGCAGGCCGTAAAGTAGTGGCTGCTGTTTTTGTTAAAACTGTTTCTGCACAAAAAGGAGTACTAGAGCAATCTTTGTCGGTGGAAGGAGTAATAATACGCCAGGAACGTGTAGTGGCAGCACCGGTAAGCGGCACATTACACTGGCAGGCAGAGGCTGGTGAACGTCTGGCTATTGGGGAGACAGTGGCTACTATAGTGACAGCAGCAGGAAATACACACACCGTAACAATGCCGGAACCAGGTATTGTTGTTAAGGAACTGGATGGTCTGGAAAGCACACTGCAGCCGCTGATTATTGAAGATCCTACTTCATTAATTATCAAAAAGATTATTCAGAATGAGCGGCATGTCCAGAATTTAGCTGACAGAAGCGAAGTGCAGCAGGGTTCTTTAGTTTTTAAGGTGGTTAACAATTATACTTGGTACTATGCAGTACAGTTTCCCAAAGAGCATTTTGCTTCTTTCGACGGTAAGCAGACAGTATATCTACGCTTTGCCGGATCAGAGAATATTGCTGCCAAGGTTAAATATTTAGAGGAAGATGCGGAAAAGGTTACTGCTATTTTAGTGCTACAGCAGTCGGTTGAAGGATGTTATGACAAACGCTTTCTTGCAGCGGAAATTATAGCAGCCAGAAGTGCAGGTATTGTTTTACCTGCTTCAGCTATACTGCTGCGGGATGGACAAGCAGGTGTTTATGTTTTGGAAAAATCGCTTGTTCGCTATTACCCCGTTGAAGTATTACAGACTGGTAAGGATAAGGTGGCGGTAGATGGTTTGCGCGAAGGTATGTCTGTAATTATTAATCCAAGGCTGGTAAAAGAAGGGCAGAGAATATGAAACAATTGGCTGTGCAGGTAAATGAGGTAAAACAACGTTTGCAGCAGGCAGTGTCCCGGGCCGGAGGACAAACCGTAAACTTAGTGGCGGTGACAAAAACTGTTCCTACTGAAAGAATAGGGGAAGCTTTAGCTTTAGGCTTGACATCTTTTGGCGAAAGCAGAGTGCAGGAAGCAATGCCTAAGTTGGCACTCTATCCGCAGGCCGAGTGGCATTTTATTGGACGCCTGCAAACAAATAAAGTAAAAGATGTGGTGGGTAATTTTAGCCTGATACATTCGCTGGACCGTTGGAAACTGGCATTAGCACTGCAGCGTGAAGCAGAAAAGTCCGGTCTAACTGTCAGGGCTCTGGCGCAAGTTAATATTGGCCGGGAAACGCAAAAAGGAGGATTGGATCCACAGGAAGTGGAAGACTTTTTGTATGAAGCAGGTAAGCTGTCCCGACTAAAGATTGAAGGTTTAATGGCAGTGCCGCCATACAGTGATAACCCGGAAGATGCAAGGCCTTATTTTCGGGAAATGTATCAGCTTTACACGAAACTTCGTGTGCCAGGTGTGGAGATGAAAATTCTTTCACTAGGCATGTCAAATGATTTTGAAGTTGCTATAGAAGAAGGAGCTAATCTTGTACGTATCGGAAGTTTACTTTTTGGTAAAAGATCCTAATCAGGAGGAATGAAAGTGGCTACGCTTTGGGAGAAAACTTTAACATTTTTAGGGCTCGTGGAAGAAGCCCCAGAAGAAGAAACAGTGGAAGTTATGGAGAGAAATTTGCCGCCGGCAAGAAAGGGAAATGTTATTAATTTACATAGCA